>DAOVEW010000290.1 GCA_030668755.1 Bacillota bacterium
TCTCGCCCCCGACCAGGTCCGCCGGCTCCTCGTGGAGCGGCAGCGGGTCGGGCCAGTATCCGACCGCGCCCACCTGGTCGGTGGGCTCTGACACGAACACGTATTCAACCTTCCGGACCTCGACCTCGGAGGCCGGGATGACGGCACCGGAGGCCGCCGTCAGCGGACCGGCTCGCAACCAGCAGGCGCGCAGCGGCACGCTTGGAGTGAGCACGAGCTGAACGGCCTCGTATTCGTTGGCGGCGGCGGACATGCGGACCGGCGCCTGGCCCGATGTCGGCGCGGGGCGTCCGCGGCTGACCTTGCGCTCGGGATCGCACGACCATACCGCGAGATTTGCGTCCCGGTGGACGAGCTTCCCGCCGCGCGCGTCGTACAGAGACGGCACCGAGAACTCCGATTCCGCCTCCCAGAGCACTTCGTCCGACGTCGCTTCCACGCCGCGAAGCCGGATGCTGTAGTCGCCGCAGGCCGTCAGCTCATAGGGGAGGACGAATCGTCGCGAACCGCCCGGAGACAGCGAGTAGCGGTCCTCCTCGGAGCCGGCCGCGTCGCCGCCGGAGTGTTCGATATCGAGCTGCATGACCAGCGCGCGCCGCGGCCCGCGGTTGGCCACGGAGACCTCGATGCTGCCTTCGGCGCCGGGCCGCAGGCTGCCGACCTCCTCGACGCGGACGTCGAGGTCCCCGGTATCGCGAAGGATCGCGAAGTACTGGCTCGCGCCCATCGCGCCTTTCACCGGCGCGGCCTCCGGCAAGCGACATCGGTACTCGTAGGAGTTCACCTGGAGATCCGCGTCGTCGGTCGAGCGAAGGCGCACCCACAGCTCCCGGGCGGGAAGGAAATCAGCGGGAAGAGGAAACGCAACCCGTTCCGTCTCCTCGATCTCGCCCAGGTTGAACCACTGCTTGCCGTCCTTGCTGCCGTCGATCAGCAGCGATCCTTCGACCAGTCGATTCACCCGCACCTCGACTTCGGGCTCGGCCTGCCGCAGCCGTCCCACGCCGTGTCGGTAGACGACCTGTCCGGCCCCGTCGAACACCCAGCGGTTCGTGTTGAAGTGGGAGGTGAAGCGCTCCAGGCACCTGAAGTCAGTGCTGCCGGGGCCGCGCATGGGGTGCGCGGCGACGTATTTGCCCTCTACGATCTTCTCGCCGGTGCCCAGTGCAAAGCCGAGGTCTGCGCTACGCTGGTGCACGGCAATCGCCGGCGTCACCACGATGTTGTCGAACAGGAGCGTTCCCTTCACATGCCACTGCCCAACGCGGAACAGGGCGTTGCTGAGAGCCGCGTCCGGGGTGCGAAAGCAGAAGGTCCGCCGGTCCCACTCCGTGTCGGGTCGGGCGTCGCGGTTCACCCAATCGAGGCCGGCGATGGCCACGCCATCCTCGGTCTGTGGGGTCTTGCGGACCCAGTAGGACATGTGGTATAGGTGCCCCGGCTTGAACTCGATGCGCTGCTCGGGCGTCCACCATGACGCGTCATCTCCCATACCAGTCACGGTGACGCACCGCTCACCGTCGGGGCCGCCGTACTCCCACCCTCCGGCGCCGAGCGCGAAAACAGTCCAGCCCTCGGGGCCGGTGCGGCCCGCCTCAAAGGAGTGGTTCGAGACCAAGTTGGTCGGCTCGCCTGCGAGCGCGCCAGACGCGGGGAGCAGAGCGAGCGCCAACACCGACACAAGCAGTGTTCTCATCGTTCCGGAACCCCTTTCGATCAGATGGACGCCGCGTTCGGAACGCCGCTGGGATAGTGCGGCGTTTAGCGCTTCGAGACGCGCCGCGGCCCTCCCTTCCCATGCAGGGACGGGCTATGGGCTCTTCGGGCACCGCGAGCAGTCGGCACTGCCCGGAGGTACAGATCGCTGCGAGCGCCACAATTATGACTTGCGACGGGGCCAATAAGTTCTCGACAGAGGCCGGAGTGTGGTCAGGCATGCAGGACTTCCCGCGCCCCCGTGCCGAAGACACAGTAAGCGGGCGCGCATGGGCGCCCGTAGACCATAGTGTCGAGGGACGTCTATCGTGAGCCAAGAGAAGGGTGTGCCGGCTGATCCGAAGACTTATGGGCGTGAGCTGATTGGTGAAGATCTCGACGAGCTCGCGGTGAACACGATTCGCGGGCTGGCGATGGACGGAGTCCAGAAGGCCAACTCAGGCCATCCCGGGATGCCCATGGGAATGGCCGACGCCGCCTTCGTGGTGTGGACGCGGTTCCTTCGCCACAGTCCCTCGGAGCCGCAGTGGCCGGACCGCGACCGCTTCGTCCTCTCGGCCGGGCACGGGTCGATGCTCCTCTACTCGCTCCTTCATCTGTTCGGGTACGGTCTCTCGCTCGATGACCTGATGCAGTTCCGGCAGTGGGAAAGCCCAACGCCCGGGCACCCGGAGTACTGGTGTTCGCCGGGCGTTGAAACCACGACCGGGCCTCTGGGGCAGGGGTTCGCCAACGGCGTCGGGCTAGCGCTGGCCGAGCGGATGCTCGCGGAGAGGTTCAACCGAGACGGCGAACCTATCGTCGAGCACTACACCTATGCCATCGTCAGCGACGGCGACCTCATGGAAGGCCTCTCTCACGAGGCAGCTTCTCTCGCCGGACACCTCGGCCTGGGTCACCTCATCTACCTGTACGACGACAACCACATCACGATTGAGGGCGACACGGAACTCGCGTTCAGCGAGGACGTTGCGCGGCGGTTCGAGGGCTATGGGTGGCACATTCTGAGAGCCCACGGACACGACCGCGCCGCTGTGGCGCAGGCCGTCGAGGAGGCGCGTCAGGAGCGCGAGCGCCCCAGCATCATCATCTGCCGCACGCACATCGCGAAGGGCAGCCCCAACAAGCAGGACACAGCCGACGCGCACGGGGCCCCGCTCGGCGAAGAGGAGGTCCGCCTGACAAAGGAAGCCCTCGGCTTCCCGACAGAGCCGCTCTTCTTCGTGCCAGACGTGGTGCGGGAGCTGTTCTCCCGGCGACGCCGGGAGCTGGACGCGGAGATGGCGGCGTGGCGAGGGCGCTTTGCGGAGTGGAAGTTGGCGCATCGAGGCCTCGCCGCGCAGTGGGAGTCGCAGATGTCGGGGGCGATCCCTGACGACCTTGCCGATAGGCTGCCGAAGTTCGAAGTGGGGAAGGCGGTCGCCACACGCAACGCGAGCGGAGAGCTGCTCCAGGTCCTGAGCGCGGAGGTGCCGGGCCTGGTCGGGGGCTCCGCCGATTTGGCTCCCTCCACGAAGACGCTCGTCAAGAACGAG
>DAOVEW010000148.1 GCA_030668755.1 Bacillota bacterium
CCGGACAACCTCGCAGCGCCTCCGAGGGCGCCCAAGACTACTCGACCATTTCCTCTTCCTCTTCTTCTGTCTCCTGGCGAATGTTGATCTTCCCCTCGTCGGCCAGGGTCCTCACCGCTACAACCACCTTCTCCTGCGCGCTGTATACGTCCCGCCTGCGGACCCGCCCCAACGACTCCAGATCTTCCTTCAACCCGGCCGCGGCGTTCTCCGAGAGGTTCTCGAAGACTAGGTTCTTGATCTCTTCCGAAGCCCCCTTCAGCGCCAACGCGAGATCCGACGCCTCCACCTCCCGCACCGCCATCTGCACCGCCCTCGTATCCAGGCGCGGCAGATCCGCGAAGACAAACATGGATTCCCTCACCTGCTCGCCCAGCTCCGGGTCTCGCTCCACCAGCGCCTCCAACACCGCGTTCTCCACACTCAAGTCGGCCTGGTTGAGTATCTCCACCAATGCCCGCGGTCCCGCGGTCGCAGCCTCCTCCGTCTCTTCCTCCCCCGTGCCTCCCGCACCCAACGCCGCCGCCTTCCTCCCCAGCGCAGACTCCATCTGCCTGAGGCCCTCTCCAAATGGCTCTCCTCCCTTTGCCACATGCATCACCACATCCATCCGCACCTCCTCCGGCAGCCCCGACAGCACCTCCCCCGCTACCCTTCTCGGCAGATGCCGCAGCACCACGGCCGTCGCCAGCGGCTGCTCCTCCCGCAGCGCATCCAATAGTCTGCGGGGCTCCAGTTGCGCCAGCGATGCAAACGGCCTGCCCGACCGCCGCGGCCGCACCCAGGGCATAACCTCGGCTGCTTTCTCCGGCCCCAGAGCTCTCCGCAGCAGCTCCTCCGCTGCCGCTACCCCCTGTGGCTGCGACTCGCCCGCGGCGGCCAGTTGCCTGAACTCCTCTGCCACCGCCTGCTGAGTCGCCTCATCCACCCCCTCCAGCCGCGCTACTTCGCCTGCCAATCTCTCGATCTCCGGCTGCCCCAGCTTGCTGTGGGAAATCGCCTCCGCGGCCTTCTCCGGCCCCAGCATCACCGCCAACACTGCCGCCTTCCTGAGCCCTGTCAGCTCTTCGCCACTCTCTCCGGCCATCTTCTCCATCCGCCTCCCCGCTCCCAGCCCGTTACCCCGACCCGCTTGGCACGATCTCCGTGATGCGCAGCCCGAACCTGTCATCCACCACTACCACCTCGCCTCGCGCCACCAACCTCTCCTTTATCACCAGCTCTACCGGATCTCCCAGCATCTTGTCGAGCTGCACTACCGCTCCCGGAGCCAGTCGCAGCACCTCCCCGATCGACAGGTGCGCGTGGCCCAGCTCCACAGCCGCCTCCAGCTCGATCTCGCTCAGGAACTCGATCCCGTGGGCGGCCGGCCCATCGTACGTGCTGGACCCAACCAGCTCCTGCGCCTGCTCCGTTGCACCGGACTCCGGCTCCGCAGCCCCGCGCCCGCTCGTCTCTGCTGCAGCAGTCTCGCGCGCCGCCACTGCCGGCGCCTCGTTCTCTCGCTCCGGCGTCCTCTCGGTCCCGCCGGATTGCGCCTCGTCAAGACGCTCTTCCGTTGCTGTATCTGCCACTTCCCTCTTCCCCTTCTCACGTGTCGGCCACTATCTCTACGGCCAGCTTCTCCTCTGACCTGAGCGGCCGGCACTGGAATTTCGGCACCGCTTCGACAGACATCTCCAGTGCCCCGTCTATGGGTCCATCCAAGCACAGCACATCGCCCTTTTCGAGGTCCGTCAGCTCCGCCGCCGAAACGCGCACCGTCCCCAGTCGCACCGCGCAGCTCACGGCAACGGGACTCAACGCCGCAGCCAAGCTCTGGCGCAGCGAAGCGGCGTCCCGCAAAGAGGCCTGGGCCGTCGAGTCCTCCGACAGAGCGGCTCCCACTCCACCCAGCTTCAGCGAGATGGCCGGAAAGCAGATGCTGGCCATTCCGGCGAGAGAGCCGATCGTCACCTCGAAGGATGCCACTGCCACCGCGTCCGTCGCCTTCGCGATTTCGGCGGCGCCGGCGCTGTCCACCATCTCAACCAGTTCCGGCTCAATGTGGTGGAAGTCTTCCCAGGCCGTGCGCAGCTCGTCCAACAGCCGCGACACCGGCCGCTCGATCAGCGCCTTCTCCATGTCAGTCAACGGCCGCGGCGTCTTTGCGATGTCTCCCTCTCCTCCTAACATGCGGTCTACGATCCAGAATCCAATGGCCGGATTCAGCTCCAGTATCGCACGTCCCGGCAGCGGAGCAACGCTGAAGACCGCTATCACGGTGGGATCGGGCACGGAGCGCACGAACTGATCGTAGGTGAGCTGATCCAGCGAGAGCATCGCAGCCTGAAATGGCGTACGAAGGTACGCCGACAGAGCGGCCTGTGCCCCCCGAGCAAACGAAGAGTACACTCCCTCCAGGGCCTGCACCGTCGTCCGCGGCAGCGCCTCGCTGCGCGCGAAATCGTGCACCCGCGCCTCGTGTACCTGTCGGCCCCCCGCCCGCCTGCCACCCCGCCCCTTCTCACCTCCCTTCGCCGCTGCCAGTGAGCTCAGCAGGCTGGCCAGCTCGTCTTGTGTGACAGCTTGTTCCTCGCTCATCGTGACAGCTCTCTAGGCCTCCGCAGCCACCGTCTCTTTCGCTTTCTGCTCCGCGTCCCCGGCCACCGTCTCTTTCGCTTCCTCCTCCGCGTCCGCGGCCGCCGTCTCTTTCGCTTCCTCCTCCGTGTCCGCAGCCACCGTCTCTTTCGCTTCCTCCTCCGCTTCGGCCGCCGCCGGCTCCGCCGCACCCCCGTCTGGCGGCTCCGCCGCTTCCGCGGCTGCCTCATCCTCCGACGCTGCCGCCGCCGGCTCCGCCGCACCTCCGTCTGGCGGCTCCGCCGCGGCCTCCTCCTCGCACTCCTCCAGTGCCACGTTGATCTCGACCTTCCCGAAATCCGTGTATAGGGGAACCACCAGCGCCGGCGTGGACGTCGAAACTTCAACCTCTGTCCCTCTCACCAGCGTGGGAGGTGTGATCTGGCACTCGTACCCCGCTTCGGAGAGCCGCGTCGTCGCATTGCCGCTGATCATGTTCCCCAGCTCTGCGATGGCACTGCTCGCCATCTCGTCAAAGGTCATCGCGGGCGCGCTCGCCATAGCTGCGGCAATCTTGGTGGCCGTCACCAGCGACATCCCGCACAGCACCTGGCCCGCCACTGCTCCCGTCACCCCGATCACGATGGAGACCTGCTGGGTGGTGAAGGTAGCGCTGCGCACCGCAAGCTGCCCGGGCTCCGGTCGCGAGTTGATGACCGTCTCCAGCACCTCCATCCCCGCCGTCACAAAGGGATTGATGAATTCTGCTTTCATGGGCCCTTCCCGCCCTTGGCTCTCGCCTCTACGCGCTCGCCTTCTTCACTACTTCCAGCACCTTTTCCGCCTTGAACGGCTTGATAATGTAGTCCTTCGCGCCCGCTTCCACGGCCTCCATGACGGTCCGCTCCTGGCCCAGCGCTGTACACATCACCACCTTCGCTCCGGGGTCGATCTTCATGATCTCCTTCAGCGCATCGAGCCCGTTCATCTCCGGCATCGTGATGTCCATCATCACCACATCCGGCTTCAGCTCCTGATACCGCTCCACGGCCATTTGCCCGTTCTCGGCTTCACCGGCCACCTCGAAGCCCGCCTCCGTCAGGAGCTTCTTCAGCGTCGCGCGCATGAACATCGCATCGTCAACCACAAGTACGCTGGTCATTTCCGTCTCACTCCCTGCGCCCCGGCGGCATCGGTTTCTCGTAGAAGAATGCACTGATAGGCTTGAACCCTATCGCCTCCGCTCCAAAGATCCGCTCCGTGCCCCCGATGAACAACACCCCCCCATCTGTCAGGCTGTCGAAGAACTTCCGGTATAGCCGGTCCTTCGCCTCATCCGTGAAGTAGATCACCACGTTCCGACAGAGGACGAGATGAAAGCGCCCCTCGAAATCGTCCTGCAGCAGATCGTGTTCGCGGAACTCCACCAGCCTGCGGACCTCCGGCCGGCCCCGATACTGCCCCTCCCCCTGCACGAAGAACCGCCGCCGTCTGGCCCGCGAGACATTCTTCATATCCGCCTCCGAGAAAACACCCTCCCGCGCCCGCGCCAGCATCTCCTCATCGATGTCCGTCGCCAGGATCGGCGGCCCCTGCCACGGCGAAGATAGCTCCTCCAACAGCATGGCCACGGAGTACGCTTCCGCCCCATAGGAGCACCCCGCGCTCCACACCCTCAGTCGGCCCGCGCGCGCCGCCAGCCGCGGCAAGATGTTCTTCTCAAGCTCCACGAACTTATCCGGGTTCCGAAACAGCTCCGAGACGTTGATCGTCATCCGCTTCCAGAGCAGCTCCAGCAGACTCGGATCTCTTTCCAGCATATGGAAGAACTCACGCAGGCTGCTGGCCCCACACTGCGAGGCCAGCGACCGCAGCCTCCTCTCCATCTGCTTGCGCTTGTACGCGCCCAGATCCACCCCCGTCTTCTCCGCGATGCGCTTCACGAAGATGACGTAATCCAGATCCTCCCGACCGCGGACCGCTGTTCTCATCTCTCAACCGCTCCCGGCGCCGCCTGCCGATTGGCCCTTTCCCCGCTTCCTCCCGGCCGCTGTGCCCGCCCGCCTTCCTCCAGCAGCTCGACAATTCTCCCCGCGATCTGGTGCAGCGGGAGCGACATCTCCACACCCCCCTCCTCCACCGCTGCCGGCGGCCGCCCGGAGACCACGCGCGTTGCCTCATCCTGCGCGATCGTCCTGCCCCCCGCCGCCCTGAGCGCACGCCGCGCCCTGGCCCCGGCCGGGC
>DAOVEW010000367.1 GCA_030668755.1 Bacillota bacterium
ACCTGGGGGTCGGCCAAATCCTGCCGACGAGCAAGGCCACGGATGGGACGAAGGACGGCTACGACTTAGACCTGACCCGGGAGATCGCCGACGCGACGGGGCTCCCGGTCATCGCCAGCGGCGGCGCGGGCAAGCTCGAGCACTTCTACCAGGCCGTCGCAGAAGGTCACGCTCAGGCCGTGCTGGCCGCTTCCGTGTTCCACTTCGGCGAGTTCACGGTTCGCGAGGTCAAGCAGTACCTGCGCGCGATGAAGGTGCCGGTGAAGCTCTAGGACCAGCGTCACACTGCGGCGGTCGCGTTACTGGAGCGGGCCGGACGGAGAAGGGGCGGCCTCTCCTGTGACAGGCACGGTGAGCTCCATCGCGCGGCCGGCGCGCCTGACGCTCACTGAGACACAGCGAAGGTCCGGCCCGGACGGGAACTCACGGACAGCCCCCGAGATCTCTCGGCCGTTCACGCGCTCTATGATGTCGCCGGCCCGCAGGCCCGCCTCCGCCCATGCGCTGCCAGAGGCGACCTGCTGCACTCTCAGCCGGCCGTCGCTGGGGTCTGACGCAGGAGCGAGCTGGAGTCCGGTGCGCGAGCAAACGCGCACGAGGTTCCGCTCCTCGACCATGCTCTCCCACCCGGTCAGCCGCTTCACACAATCCCATACCGCGCGGGTGACGGAATCGTGGACCGCCGCGGAAATGGTCTGCGAGGTGTCCGTCCGCCTGCTCAGACAGCTCCAGGTCAGCGTGCCGGTGGCAACATCGGTGAGCTGCATCGCGAGGCTTACATGCGCACGGTAGCGCTCCGTATTGGTCCACTCGATCTCGTGGCCGGTGACGGTGACCTGCAGCACCGCGTCGGCCCCCGCAAGTCGCCCGATCTCGATGAGTGTGGGCGGATCGAAGGCCCTGCCCCCTGCCAGACGGTGCTCGTCGGCGATGGTCTCGAGTTGGCTCCGCGTGATGAGTCGGAACCGGTGGTAGAGGTGGCGCGTCACCTCAGACTCGACCAGCGTGAGGCTGAGCGGCTGGCCGGAATCCTGGGCGACGACTACCGCCAGCGTCTCTATCCAGCCTGTGTCCACCTCCGGCGGATGGTGCTTGCCAGAGCATCCGCCGAGCCAAAGGAGCAGCGAAACCAGGCACAGCAGACAGCCGGCGCGCTTCATAAGCGAGACCTCCCTTGGCCTGTGGGCAGAAGTGGCTGTTCTTACCACGGCCGGTCGGCATTGTCAAGCCAGGCGGTCGAGGTGACGGAGGTGGTTCTTCGCCTAGTGTCAGCGAGATCGGCGGCTGCAGGAGCGATGGCCCGGCTCGGCGCCCTCGTCCTGGCAATGCCGACCAGGTTCTGAGGGCCCCTGGGTGTGACGGCGTCGCTACGGCTCCTTCAGCTTCTTGGTGAGGGCGGGGACGATCTCGAATAGGTCTCCGACGATGCCGTAGGTGGCGATGTTGAAGATCGGGGCAGTCGGGTCTTTGTTGATGGCGATGATGCAGTCCGAGCTGCTCATGCCGGCGAGATGCTGCACTGCCCCCGAGATGCCGCATGCAACGTAGAGCTTTGGCTGTACGGTGCGGCCCGTCTGGCCGACCTGGTGATAGGCTGGAATCCATCCCGCGTCCACCGCCGCCCGCGAGGCGCCCACTGCTCCGCCCAGGGCCTCCGCCAGCTCGCGAATGAGCGCGAAGTTCTCCGGCTTGCCCAGCCCCCGGCCGCCCGAGACGATGACCTCTGCATCCTGCAGGTTGACGCGCCCGTCCGTCTCCTGCTGTACGACCTCCACGATCTTCGCCAGCACGCCGCGCTCGTCCAGATGCACCGGGACCTCAACCATTTCGCCCGACCGCGAGCGATCGGGCTCGAGCGTCTTCATGACCCCTGGGCGAACGGTGGCCATCTGCGGGCGCGCGTGCCGACAGACGATAGTCGCCATCAGGTTGCCGCCGAACGCCGGCCGGGTCTGAACGAGGAGTCGCTCCTGTTCGTCTATGTCCAGCCCGGTGCAGTCCGCGGTCAGGCCGGCGGAGAGCCTGGCCGCGACGCGGGGCGCTAGGTCCCGGCCCTGCGGAGTGGCGGAAATCAGGACGATCTCGGGCTTGTAGCGGTTGATCATCCCCGCCAGCACGTTGCTGTAGGGCCCGGTCCGGTAGTGTGCGAGCACGGGGTCCTGCCCGAGATACACCTTGTCGGCCCCGTAAGTGAAGAGCTGCTGCGCAAGGTCTGCTGTCTGGTCGCCGAGCAGGACAGCGGCCACCTCGACGTCGAGCTTGTCTGCGAGTCGGCGTCCTTCGCCCAGGAGCTCGTAGGAGCCCCGGCGGAGTTGCCCATGCAGGTGTTCGGCCACTACCCACACGCCGCGGTACTGGCCGACGTCCACGTTGGGCGTGTAGGCGATCTCGAGGACGATTGCGTCGAACTTGCACGCAGACGCGCAGGCCCCGCATTGAGTGCAGTTGTCGTTGAACTGCGCCTTGCCGGAGACGATGTCTATCGCGCGATAAGGGCAGGCGCGGAGGCAAAGCTTGCAGCCGGTGCAGTTGTCTGTTATGAGGTGAACAGGCATACGTCAGTTCCCCGGTCATTCCTATCTGTAGGGTGGACGTTCCCACGCCCGCCGGCCGTTTGGCGTTGTCGTTGTTGTAGAGCCGGGTCAACGAACCCCACCGGCCATCCTCCGCGATGGGATGACACGCGGCAGGAGACGAAGGAACTGCCCTGGCGAACCACCACAGCCCGCCTTCTATTCCATGCGCTTTGGCATACCTCTGACGATGCCTTTGCGCATCACTTCTTTGGATTGTTGCTCAGACAG
>DAOVEW010000106.1 GCA_030668755.1 Bacillota bacterium
TTGTTCCCGCTGCCGACGATATCCAGGACGATGCAGGCCTTGACCTCCGACGCGGCTTCGCCGAGAGACTTCACGAAATGACCGGAGCCTACCGACCCGTATTCCTCGCCGGTCACCGACACGAACTGGACGGTCCGGCGCGGCTGCGCCGCTTTGGCAAGGACACGGGCCGTCTCCAGCACGATCGCGGTGGAACCTGCATTGTCGCACGCGCCGGGGCCGAACGCGTTGTCATGGTGGGCAAGGAGGACGATCTTCTCCTCCGGCAGGTCGCTCCCTGGCAACGCAGCGATGACGTTGGTGCCCGTGGCCGGCTTCGCGTCGGCTTCGACCCTCATCCAGACGCGAACCGGCATCGGCGCCTCAGCTGCGATCCCCGCGGGGACGGCGTACCACTGGTGCAGCAGTTCCTTCAGGCGCAGTCCCCCCTCGTAGGTGGCGCCGGCGGCCGGCAGCGGTGTCCCCTCCGGGCCGGCCAGACACGGCACCTGGAGAATGTTGCCGGGCAGGCGCGCGTATTCGATCACTCCCACCGCCCCTCGCTCGACGGCGGCGCCCAGGGCCCGCTGCGGCTCTCCGACTCCGCAGCGATTGTCCAGCGTGCGGGCGCGGGGAGGATCGTGCAGGACGATCTTGTTCTTGAGGTCGAGACCCTCATAGTCTGACAGCATGCCGCGGCCGCCGTACACCAGCTCGCCTTCGATTCCCTCCGGAGGAGTCGCCTTCGACCCCAGCACGGGGCAGGCTGTCAACTCCTCTCGGTCGCCCGGTCCCAGCACGCGGAGGCGCGCCTCCCCGCCTTCCCAGGCCATGATGCCCGGAACGGCCTGCTTGTCCACTTGCAGCCCGAATGACGTGAACTGCCCGGCCACATATTGGGCCGCCTTCGCTTCTCTCTCCGTTCCCGCGACGCGGGGGCCCAGAGGAGTAAGGGCCTTCACGTGCCCGAAGGCCAGTCCGGCGTTAGTCACACTCAGCAGATCGCCCTTCTTCGCCATCTTCACGCCTCCCTCAAGTGTTCCCGCTTGTCAGGTTGCTTCGGTGCGATAGGGATCGCCGAAGTGGGCGGTGGTGAGGATGGGGACGTCCCGCAGTTGATCCCCAGCGACTACTCGGCCCACGAACATGTCGTGGTCCCCAACCGCCGTGAAGCCTTCCGTCTCACAGTCCAGGTAGGCCGCCACATCGCGCCGCAAGGGCGCGGCGCCCGCCCGGCGCTGGAACTCCGGCCCCACCGGCTGCTCCCTGTCAGTATAGAGCACGGCGAGGTCGAGCTGGTCCTTGCCGAGCAGGTGGACGCAGAACGGCTCCCCCGGCTTCAGCAGTTCGTGCTGCTTGCGGTAGGGGCGAATGCCGATCATAACCCGGGGCGGGTCAGTGGTTATCTGTGTCAGCCAGGTGTGGGTCAGAACATGCGCGCCATCCCCGCGGCCCGCCGTCACCACGTAGATCCCCGTGGGCAACTTCTGTGTCAGCCGGTCCAGACTCTCGTCCATCATTCCCTCCTTAGTCACTGATAGCGGGTGACCTGCCCCCCCCGAACGTTACCACTCACAATGATGGAAGCCCAATGTGTTGATGGTGAAGAAGTCGATCGCCCAGGAGACATCCAGGTGATTCCTGAGAAACGGCAGCCAGTTCGTCGACTGAGGCCGCGGCTTCCTGGGCTTCACCATGTACTTGCGGATCGTCCGCGCACAGGGAGCATCGTAGCCCAACAGCAGCAACGTATCTCTGATGCGATCCGGGGCCCACAGTGGGTTCTCTGCGCTCATCTGGCGTATGAGCTGCTGCATCTCAGAGTACAGGGGAGGGCGCCCCGGACGCGAACGCCAGCGCCAGAACAGGCGAAGGGCTCGGGTGTGCCAGCTCTTCACCGTTTCCGGCCTCATGAGGTGCACCAGGTCCTCCCAGCCATCCAACAGCTTTGAGAGCACGACCCAGAGGATCCGGAAGGCGGGAGAGAACTGGCGACGGCGCCTCCGGCCGCCACCGGATCCGTTCAGCCCAACAGCCAACTGGCTCTCAGCTGCCATCAGGCGTGCCGCGAGCACAGCCTTCGGCATCAGCAGGGCCCAGCCGAATTGGGCCGCGTAGCGAGCAAGTTCCCAGACAGCGCCCAGGACATATCCGGCGCTCAACATGAAGGTCGAAACCGCATTCATGAGAGGCAGGATAGCACCTACTCAGAGATGAAGGGAATCGCCCAGGAATGCCCGGATAGCGTTTCTAGAGAGGACAGCCTCATGACACTGGCACCTGCGATGCCCGAGACATTGACGACCCTATACACTAGGTGTAGCATATACACAATCCTTTGCAGCTAAGAGCAGGGGGAACGCCGAACACGTGAGTGAGAAGATGAAGCGACGCGGTCGGCCGAATATCGTTGGCATCGAGAAGGGAATCGGCCCCCTAGAGGCCAAGGTGTTGCGTGCTGTCTCCGAGCTGGCGCCTCCCGCTACTGTCCGCGATGTGTGTGATAGCTTAGCTCGGGACGGGTACTTCGCCTATCAAGGCGTCCTCAACTGTATGAACCGTCTCGTGCGGAAGGGAATCCTGGAGCGGGAGAAGCAGGGAGCGGCTTTCGCCTACCGTCCCGTGATGAAGCTTGACGAACTTACGGCCGAGGTAGTGTCGAATGTGCTGGGTCACATGGGCGGCGAGCTGGAACGGGTGATCTGCCGCGTGCTTGAGATTGACCCGGACATTGGTGCCGAACAGATCGCTGCACTCAGGGAAAGGGTGCGCGCGATGGCTCGGAAGCAGGGAAAGAGATGAGCACGTGTCGGGCTTTCAGCTCCTCGTAGGGATCATAGGGCATCACCTGATACCGTGTGTGCTCGCGTCTGCCATCATTTTCGTTTTTCTGGGCCTGCTGTTTGGCCCCGGTCGATTGCGCAAACCGGCACATAGGGTCATCTTCCTCTACGCTGCGTTGCTGAAGGCGGGGCTCGCGTTGTGGGCGGGGGAGAAGGTGTCGTGCCTGGCACGTCACCCCGAGGTGTTTGGGTATTACGGTCTCTCGCTCCCGAATTTGGCTCCTGACGGCTTCGCCTTCGAACCTGACGCCCTCGCTACGGCTCTGGTAGAGTCGGGGGTGGTGGGCCCGGTGCTTGGAGCCACCGCGGCCCTGGCTTTGGCCTTGCTGTGCTACCGGTGGAGCCGGCTCAGCCCCGTGTACCGCAGCGTCTATGAGGGGCAGAAGGCGGACGCTCGGGATCTCCCCGACGTGTTCCAGACCTTCCGCGAATTGGTCCTCCAGTCGTACGGGCAGCACACCCGGCTGCCCCGGCCCAAGCTCTTGGTCATCCGTGATGCGCCCTGTGCCGCCTTCACGATGGGAGTATGGCGCCCCATCATCGTGCTGTCCGAGGAGTTGGTGGCGGCCCTGAGCGAGCAGGAGCTCAGAGGCATAGTCGCACACGAGCTGGGGCATGTGCGCCGACTCGACTATGTTGGACGATGGGTGGCGACCATCTTCAGGGATATTATGATCTGGAATCCCTTCGCGGTCCTATGGTACAGCCAACTTCTCGAGGAGCAGGAGCGAGCCAGCGACGAATATGCGGCCGAACTAGTGGGCAACGCTGTGGCGCTTGCCAGTGGGCTGGTGGAGGTCGCCGCCTGTGTGCGTCCGGTCAATCTGCTCTCCGTGGGGCCGCTCACAGCTTGGGACGCGGCAAGGAGCATACGGAGGCTGGAAGGGCGCCTGGCCCGCCTGGAAGAGATGGTCCTGAGGCCTCCCCGGCCGCCCAAATGGGCCGCATTCGTGCTTGCCGCTGGGGTGTTCACCTTCCTTGGCCTACAGCCCCGGGTGTCGCTCCCTCTCGCCGACTTGTACGACCTGGTGACGCGCTCTCTGTGAGCCGCCGCTTGGCGACGCGTCCTCTTGCATCCCCAGGCTAAGCGGGTATTGACGGCCAGGCACGCTCGTGGTATCATCCTTATCACCTAAGATATATGTCTGTGCCATATAGGCCTGCGAGGTGAGCCATGACCACGATTAACGACACATCGACACTCTGGAGCGCCGCACTTACCCAGACTGACGCTTGCTCTGACCTCATAGACTTTGGTCCTGACTGTTGCTGGTTCTATTCGGGCTGTTGCTGGGTGCGCTGCTGATCGAGCGGGGCCAGCAGAAGAGCGCGCCGTGTTCCTTACAGGGCTGGCCAGTCTTCACCGTCTCGACGCTGACACAAGCTTGCTTGTCAACGCCCTCTCGGGTGCTGTCGATCTGGTCGACAACGAGCTCAGGGCACAGCTGCTGGATATCGCGCTCGGAGGGCGGCCCAACCTGCGTGAGAGGTACCGCCGCCTGCTCAAGCAACGAGGCTACCTCTTCGCAGGCGAGGGGGGTGAAAGGGCCGCCCTCCAGAGCATGTATGAGGCATACGAGCGGATTACTGCGTCACGTCCCATAGAATTCGTCGTATGCCCCACCTATACCTGTAACCTAGCCTGCACTTATTGCTACCAGAGCGACGAAGTCCACGCGATGCCCGAGGTGATGACCGACTCCCAGGTCACCGACTTCTACGCCGCGCTGGAGGCAATCTCCTCTGAGCATCCCGACAAATCGCGCCAGATCATCCTCTTTGGCGGAGAGCCGCTTCTGCCCGCGACGGAGACCGTTGTCGTCGGGATTCTGGATCGCGCCGAGCGTGCGCAGCTTGGTGTGAGCATCGTCACCAATGGCACTCATATGGAGCGATTTGCCTCCCTACTGACGAGCCACCGCAGCATTCTCAAAAGCATCCAGATCACTCTGGACGGCCCCGAGCCCATCCATGACGCACGGCGCAAGGGGCCGGATGGGAGAGGCTCCTTCGCTGAGGTTGTACGAGCCATTGAATTATGCCTTGACGCAGGCATACCTGTCAACGTCCGCGTGAACCTGGACGCTCACAACCTCGGCTCCCTGGAGGATCTTGTGGGGTTGCTCCAACAACGGGGCTGGACCGGACGCGATGGCTTCCGATGCCTGCTAGCGCCAGTTACCGACCACGTCGGCACCAGTACCTATGCGCCGATGCTGAGGGAGGACCAACTCGTGGAGCCGGTGCTGGGCTTGTTGCGGCGGCGCCCCGAGCTCCAAGATGTGCTCGAGTTGCATCTCTTTCGGGTCCTCCACCACCTGATCTCGGTGCTTCAGCCTCATGGCCAGGCGCGCAGCCTACCTCGTTTCCACTACTGCGAGGCCGACCGCGGGGATGTGTACACATTCGGCCCGGATGGTCTGATCTACATCTGCACGGAATCGGCCGGAATCTCGGAGTACGCGGTCGGTACCTACTCTCCCCGCTATCGGCTGTGGCCCCGTCGGCTACGGCGCTGGCAGAACCGGAGCATACTTACCTTGCCCGAGTGTCAGGAGTGCAACATCGCGACCTTCTGCGGTGGGGGGTGTGCATACGCAGCGCTGCGGCAGTCGGGCGGCCTGATGCACGGGGCATGCGGGGACGCGCCCGAGGTGCTGCGGGCCTACGTGGCTATGCTGCGGCGGCGGTTCCAGCAAGGCGAACTCACTCTGTCGGCAGCGGACGCGGCCAACTGAAGCACCATGACCGACCTCAATGCCTCTTCC
>DAOVEW010000241.1 GCA_030668755.1 Bacillota bacterium
CAGCTGAAGTCCATTCTGGAGCACTTCGAGCAGCTCCAGCAGATCGACACCTCCGGCGTGCCGCCCATGTCCCACGCGGTGCCCATGTCGAACGTGCTGCGCGATGACGACCCGGGCCCCTCGCTCTCTCCGGAAGAGGCCCTTCAGAATGCCCCCGACAAGGCGCGAGGCTGCTTCCGCGTGCCGAGGGTCTTGGAATGAGCGGCTCGCGCGCGCTCAACGAACTCACCGCCCACGAGATCTCCGACCTCCTTGCGCGCCGAGAGGCCTCTGCCCGCGAGATCCTCGACGCCGTCTGGACGCGCATAGACCAGGTGGAAGGCGACGTCAACGCCTACCTGCGCCAGACCCGCGAGGTCGCCGCCGCCCAGGCCGCCGAGGTTGACGAGCGCCGCGCAGCCGGAGAAGAGCTGCCACCTCTCGCCGGCGTGCCCCTGGCACTCAAGGACATCTACTGCACCAAGGATATCGAGACCACCTGCGCCTCCCGCATACTCCAGGGCTTTCGTCCACCCTACGATGCCCATGTCATCGAGCGCTGTCGCACCAACGGCCTCGTCTTCCTCGGCAAGACGAATATGGACGAATTCGCGATGGGCTCCTCCACCGAGAACTCGGCCTTCGGGGTCACCCACAATCCCTGGAACCTCGACCGCGTGCCGGGCGGGTCCAGCGGAGGTTCTGCAGCTTCGGTCGCGGGCTCAGAAGCGATCTGTTCCATGGGAACGGACACGGGCGGCTCCATCCGCCAGCCCGCCAGCTTCTGCGGTGTCGTCGGCCTGAAGCCCACCTACGGCAGAGTCTCCCGCTACGGTGTGATCGCATTCGCCAGCTCCCTGGACCAGGTCGGGCCCATCACCAAGGACGTCCGCGACTGCGCTCTCATGATGAACGTCCTGGCCGGCCGTGACAGGCGCGACTCGACCTCCATCGAGGCGCCGGTCCCCGACTACACCGAGGCGCTTCTGCCGGAGGTGAAGGGCCTGCGCATCGGGCTTGTCAAGGAGTTCATGGAGTACCAGGGCGTCGGCGTGGATGCTGAGGTGGGAGACGCGATCCGCAGCGCGGCGGCTCGGTTCCAGGAGCTTGGGGCCGAGTGCCAGGAGGTCTCTCTCCCGCATCTCAACTACTCGATCCCCGTGTACTACATCATCGCCCTGGCAGAGGCAAGCTCGAACCTCGCCAGGTACGATGGCGTCCGGTACGGCTATCGCTCCGCCGACGAAGGGCAAGATATCATCGGCATGTACCGCGAGACTCGCGACCGGGGGTTCGGGGCAGAGGTCAAGCGCCGCATCATGTTGGGCACCTACGCGCTGAGCGCCGGATACTACGACGCCTATTACCTGAAGGCGAGCCAGGTTCGCACGCTCATCAGGCGCGACTTCGACCGCGCCTTCGAGCAGTTCGATCTGCTCATCGGCCCGGTCAGCCCAAGCGTCGCCTTCCGGCTCGGCGAGAAGACCGAGGACCCCGTGGCGATGTACCTCTCCGACGTGTGCACCATCCCGGTGAACCTGGGCGGCCTGCCCGGGATGTCCATCCCCTGCGGTTTCTCTGCCGACGGCCTTCCCATCGGCATGCACTTGGTGGGAAAGCCTCTGGGAGAGGAGACCATGCTGCGGGCCGCCTACACCTTCGAGCAGAGCACCGATTTCCATCGGCGTCGCGCTCAGCCTGTCGAGACCAGGGACGGGCGCCGCGCTGTCCTAGCGCGCGGCTAGCGAGCGCCGTCGCCGTTCCGAGGTGAGAAGGACTGCAATGAATGCGCCAAAGCCGAACGTCCGGCTCCAGGTGGCGCTGGACTTCGTCGAGCTGGATCGCGCGCTCAAGGTCGCGCGGGAGGCCGTCGAGGGCGGCGCCGATATCCTCGAGGCGGGAACGCCGCTCATCAAGAGCGTCGGCGTCGAGGCCGTCCGGAGGCTCCGCGGGGAGTTCCCCAAGCTGCCCATAGCTGCCGACATGAAGGTGATGGACGCCGGCCGCATTGAGGTCGAGGCGGCGGCCAAGGCGGGCGCCAGAATCGTCCACGTGCTCGCCGCGGCCTCCGACTCAACCATCGCCGAGTGCGTAGAGGCCGGCCGGGAGTATGGAGCGCAGATCGTGGCCGACCTCCTCGGCGCGCAGGATGCGCTGGCCCGTGCCAAGCAGGTGGCCGATCTGGGCGTCGATTTCATCGGCGTGCATACTGCCATCGACATGCAGATGAGAGCGGCCGACCCGTTCGCTTTGCTCCAGCAGGTCGTCGAGGCCGCGGACGTGCCCGTCTGCGTCGCAGGCGGAATCCACTCCGAAAATGCAGCACAGGCCGCCGAGGCCGGAGCATCTGTCGTCATCGTCGGCGGCGCCATCTCTAAGGCGCCCGACGCCTGTCGGGCGACGGCGGACCTCAAGCGAGCCATCACAGACAAGGTCAAGATCCCCACCACCCTCTACCGCCGCGTCTCCGGCGAGCATATACGAGACATCCTCCTTCAGATCTCCAGCGCCAACCTCTCCGACGCCATGCACCGCCGCGGTGTGCTGCCCGGGCTTCGCCCGGTCGCCCCGGGCCTAAAAGTCGTCGGACCGGCCCTCACCGTGCGGACCGCCCCCGGCGACTATGCCAAGTCGGTGGAGGCCATCGATCGCGCACAGCCCGGCGACGTCATAGTGGTGGACGCGGGAGGCGTCCCGCCGGCCGTCTGGGGTGAGATGGCCTCCCGCAGCGCCCAGAATCGGGGCATCGCAGGCGTCGTCATCGACGGCGCGCTGCGCGACAGCGGCGACATCCGCTCGCTGGAGTTCCCCGCCTTCTCCCGCATCATCTGCCCCAATGCCGGAGAGCCCCGGGGCCTCGGCGAAATCGCCGTCTCCATCACCGTAGCCGGGGAGGTGGTGGAGCCAGGCGATTGGATCCTCGGCGACGACGACGGCGTCATCCGCATCCCCCGGGATCGCGCTGCAGAGTGGGCCAACCGCGGCATGGAGTGGTACGAGCGGGAGAACCGCATCCGTGAAGAGATCGTTCAGGGAGGCACCTACGGCGATCTCGCGGAGCTGGAGAAGTGGGAGAAACCCCGTTAGACAGCGGTGTGAAACCGTTGAAGATCGGGGTCGTAGGCCCCGGCGCGATCGGATGTCTGTTCGGGGGAATACTGAGCCGCGCCGGCCACGAGGTCTGGCTCGTCGATCGCCGGCCCGAGCGCGCGAGCGTGCTCGACCGTCGCGGCGTCTGGATTTCGGGAGTGACGGGCGAGCTCAACGCCCGTGTCCGGGCGACTGCCGCGCCCCAGCGAGTGGGCGAGGTCCGGCTGGCGATCATGGCCGTGAAATCATACGACACAGAGCAAGCGGCCCGCGCGGCAGCGGCGCTCGTCGGCCCGCAAACCGCGGTGCTCACAGTCCAGAACGGGCTCGGAAACGTCGAGGTGTTGGCGCGGCTGTTCGGAAAGGAGCACGTGATCGGCTGAGTAACCTCCCAGGGGGCCACGCTGATGGCGCCCGGCCAGGTGCGCCACGCCGGTTCCGGCACAACGATCATCGGCGAAGTGGACGGGCGGCTGACCGAGCGTCTGCGTGACATAGCGGCCGCTTTTGACGAAGCGGGTCTCCATGCGGAGCTCACTACGGACCTGCCATCCGTGCTCTGGGGGAAGCTCGCGGTGAACG
>DAOVEW010000398.1 GCA_030668755.1 Bacillota bacterium
AGGAGGCCCTTGACACCCCGTCTTATAGAGGCGGGCATGTCTCTGCATGCCCGCCGGTCCCTGTCATTCTGAGCGGCTTGTCCGCCATAGCCTCGGCGAAGGCGGAAGCGGACAATCTCGCCTTCCTGTAGGCCGGCCACGTCTCTGTATGCCCGCCGGCCGTTGCCCATTTGACCGTCCCGGGCATCATCCCGCAGGTGACTTCACCCCCCTGTCGAGCAGGGCCCGGGGCGGTCCCTCCAAACCGACATGAACCCACACCACAGCCTATCCCGCTACCAGGAGAGCCAGGTACTCACCGCCAGCCGCGAGCAGCTCCTCCTGCTCACCTACGACGGCGTGCTGCGCTTCCTCGCGCTTGCCCGCCGCGGCCTCCAAGCCGGGAACTTCGAGGAGAAGCACGTCGGCATCACCCGCGCCGAGGCCCTCATCCTCGAGCTTAGGCGCACCCTCGACTTCTCCGCCGCACCCGAACTCGCCCACAACCTCGCTCGCATCTACGCCTACCTGCTCGAACAGCTCGCCTCCGCCGACGCCGAAGACGACGAAGAGCGCCTGCGCCACGTCGCCGACCTCGTCACCGAGCTCCGCGCTGCCTGGCTCGATATCACCCGCACCGTCAGCCCGGATGGCCCCGCCCAATGACACCCGCGGACTGCTCCAAGCTGCTCGCCAGGCACCTCCGCCTCCACGCCAACATCCTCGCCCTCCGGCGCTGTACGCTCGCCATCGCTCGCCTCTTCCCCCGCGGCGACTGGCCCTCCGGCCTCGCCCAGCGCCGCCCTCTCATACAGCGCCTCCGCGCGCTCGACCCACCCGCCCTCGCCGCCGCCACCGAAAGGGAGATGGGCCGCTTGCGCAATCCCGTCCTGGCCGCTCGCCTCCGAACCCTTCACCAGCGGGGAATCACAATGATGCAGCGGCTGCTCCTCCTCGACGAATTCGTCCAGGCCTCCTTCGCCGCCCGCCTCCACAGCGCAGTGCAGGGCCTCCGCCGCACCGGCCGCGCCCGCTCCGCCCGCACTCGCTACCAGCAGTTGCCCCGCCGCCGGCCCCGCCTCGACCACCGCGGCTGACCGTCAGAGACTCTAACAGAACCTCACAACCTCGCTATTACCGTTCGGCAGGAGCTTGCTCCTGCCCCATCCCCTGCCCGTCGTGCGAGTATTGCTAGAGGCTCTTAGGCCTGCTCGTCGAACTCCCTCGACCGGGCTATTACCGTTCGGCAGGAGTTTGCTCCTGCCCCATCTCCTGCCCGTCGTGCGAGTATTGCTGGAGGCTCTTAGGCCTGCTCGTCGAACTCCCTCGACTCCTCCTCCTCCGACGCCTCCTCCTCGTGCTCGCGCCCCTGCCGCTCCTCCTCCTCCTCCTCCTCGGGCGGCTCGCTTTCCCGTCCCTCCCACCGGTCCTCCCCCGACGGCTGGACAGGCCTCGTCCGCCGGGACCGTTCCGCAGCATGCGTCCGGGAGTCCTCCTCCACCGGGCGCAACCCGCGCTGAGCCGGCGATATGTGGTCTATGTCCATCCTCGTCACTCCGTCAGACGCGGCCCTGCCCCGTCGTCAGTCGCGCGGCCGCGCCGCTGCGCCTCTGACCCGCCGCCAACCGCTCCCGCACAGCCGGGCCCTTCAGCTCCGCCTGCACGTGTGCCCGCAGCCGGATCATCGCCTTCCCATGTATCTGGCACGCACGCGATTCCGTCACCCCCAGCACCTTCCCGATCTCCTTCAGCGTCAGCCCTTCGTAGTAATACAGGCTGATCACCGTCCGCTCCGCCTGCGGCAGCGCCTCGATCCCCCGCGCCACCAGATCCCTCTCCGCTCGGCGCTCCAGCGCCTCCTCCGGCGACGCCGCAGAGACATCGGCCACCATCTCTCCGATCGTCCCCGCCTCCCAGTCCTGCAGCGTCACCGTCTCGTCCAGCGACTGCATCGCCTGCAGCGCCACCTCGTGCGCCAGCGCGTCCAGCTCATCCACCGTCACCGCCAGCTTCCGCGCCAGCTCCTCGTCCGTCGGAGCCCGGCCGAGCCGCTCCTCCAGCTCCTCGTACGCCGCCGTCAGCTCCGACTCTCGCTGCCGCACCGACCGCGGCAGCCAGTCCAGCTCCCTCAGCATGTCCATCACCGCTCCCCGAATGCGATGATACGCATACGTCTCGAACTTGATCCCGCGGCTCGGATCGAACCTCTCCGCCGCGTCGATCAGCCCCACCACCGCCTGCCCCAGCAGATCGTCATATTCCAGCGCCGGGCCCGGCTTCAGGTTAAGCCTGTCCACCACATACCGCGCCAGCGGCGCATAAGCCTCGATGATCGCCTGCCGCAGCTCCGGCGTTCGCTTCCGCGCATACTTCGTCCATAGCTGGTCTAGTTCTCCCACCCGTCTTCACCTCCCGATTTCGCCGGACGGACTCCGCCCGCCCGGTCGTCTCCCCACCAGCCTTCTCACTCTGACCGCACCAAACAATCTCGCCGCCCTCCCTACTGTCATTCTGAGCGCAGCGAAGAATCTCGCCGTCCTGTAGGGCGCGCATTCCCGTTGGGCAGGAGCTTTGCCTCCTGCCCTCCTGTAGGCCGGGCATACCGAGCCCCCG
>DAOVEW010000227.1 GCA_030668755.1 Bacillota bacterium
CCCCATAACCGCCAAACCTATAAGTCCAAAATCCTGGGTGGCCATGTCCTATCTCCAACGAACGTCCTTGTTCTGTATGAGGTGACCTGTGCGTACACGGATCGCCTCACCAGACACGTATATTGGCTCACGACGAAGCCCATTCCTTCCCGAGTCCGGACCGCGGCTTGACATCCTCGATACGAGCGCGCGGCATCCATCGCGCTGTCCGGCGGCGAGCCGGCAAGCGCCGGCCGTTGTCCGCGAGCGAGTTGACCCGTCGCCAGGGAGCCCAGCAGTAGATGTCCATCGTGTGACCAAACTGCCCGAGCCGAGAGCTGCGCACGTCTTCGGTGGGATCGTTCCTGACGCGCTCATCTACCAGGGTGGGATGGCGTTCGACGGGCCCGGCCGCGTTGCCTATTCGGGCGCCACCGTTGCCGCCTGAGCGCACCGTCGGCTAGCTCATGCAGTACGGATTGCCCTCTCAACACCGCGATTTGTCTGAACGTGCTCTCCTCTTGTCATATTCGATCAGAAGGAGAGGGGGATTTACTGGGCGGAACGAACCGGACACCGAATGGAGGAGTATGGCAATGGGCCAGGGAGGAGAACGACTGAATGTAACTAGAGAGAGCATCGCTGACGACCTGTCCCGTCTGGGCATTGAGAAAGGCGACGCCGTCTTCTTTCACAGCTCACTGAAGAGCCTCGGATGGGTCGAGGGTGGAGCCGACGCCGTTATCGCTGCCTTCCTGGACGTGGTCGGGAGCGACGGCCTGGTGATAGTTCCGACCCTCTCGTTCACCTTCGTCCGACACAACCCGGGCCAGCGCGGCTACGACCCAAAGCGCAGTCCCTCCCGCGTGGGCAAGATCACGGACACGCTGTGGCGGCGCCCGAAGGCCTATCGCAGCGCACACCCGACGCACTCCATCGCGGCCATTGGCAAGCGCGCGCAAGAGCTCGTTGAGGGCCACGACAAGACCTCGACCTTCGGCAAGGACGGACCCTACCGGCGGTACGTTGACTGGGGAGCGAAGATCCTTTTCCTGGGGGTGGATGGACGGTGCAATACAACGCTTCACGCGATTGAGGACTGGCTCGATCTGCCGTACCTCCAGGTCGAGACCGCGTTCGTCGAGGACCAGAACGGGGAGCCCCAAGTGGTAGAGGTCACCAAGTCTCCCAGCGGCCATCGCGACTTCTACCAGAGGGGGTGCAAGGTGCAGCGGTTGCTCGAGAGCAGCGGTATCATCCGCCGCGGCAAGGTGGGAGCGGCGGACACCTTCTGGATGCCCTCGCAGGATATGGTGGAGTTCGTGGTGAAGGGCATCTACGAGGAGCCGACGCTCCTGCTGTGCGACCGAGAGGACTGCGAGTTCTGCACGAAGTATCGGCAGCCGACCGTCGAGCATGTCAGGGGCAATCGGCCGCAGATCTGAGCTGGGAGTTGAGGCCCGATGTCGGTGCTGGACCTCTTTCGACTGGACGGCCGCGTCGCCCTCGTGACGGGCGGTAATCGAGGGCTGGGGCACGCCATCGCAGAAGCCCTAGCCGATGCCGGGGCCTCCGTGGCGCTCACGAGCCGCGCCGCGGACCGGGCCGAAGCCGCCGCCGGCGAGATCGCCGAGAAGACCGGACAGAGCTGCCTCGGCCTTGCCCTCGATGTCCGCGACCGCGCGAACGTCGAGGTAGTCGTCGCCCGGACCATCGAAAAGCTCGACGGCCTTCACATACTCGTGAACAACGCGGGCGTCAACATCCGCGAGAGCATCCTGGAGCTAAAGGACGAGAGCTGGGACGAGGTCATAGACACTAACCTCGCCGGGGCCATGAGGTGCAGCCGCGCGGTCGCCGGACACCTCAAGGCCCAGGGCTGGGGCCGCATCATCAACGTGGGGTCGATCCTCAGCTTCGTGGGCATACCGAACCGCGCCTCCTACGCCTCTTCAAAGGCCGGGCTCCTGGGCATGACCCGTGCCGTGGCCCTCGACCTTGCTCCCCACGGGGTAACCGTGAACGCGCTCTGCCCCGGAGTCTTCAAGACCGAGATCAACCGGCCGATCCTCAACGATCCCGAGTACCTGAAGGAGTTCCTGCGGCAGGTGCCGCTCGGCCACCTCGGCGAGCCGGCTGAGCTAAAGGGCGCCGCGGTCTTCCTCGCCTCCGACGCAAGCTCTTACATAACCGGCGCTGCCCTCATGGTGGACGGTGGGTGGACGGTGCAGTAACATCGTCTCGATGTTTCGGGACTTCAGAAGCGGGACAGGAGACGAGGCTCGTGCCCTACGAGCTGTCACTTGACGCGGCCTTGCCTAACTCGGCCGGCGCATCAGTTCGCCTGAGCGTAGAGCTTCTCGATCTGCCGCCCCGCCCGCTCTAGGGCCTCTTCGGCCGAGATGTCCTCGGTCAGGTATTTCTGGAACTCGATTCCCACGATGTCGCGCACGCGATTCCACGTCAGTGGGTCCGGCGCGCAGTACCCCTTGTCCACCGTAGCCCGCAGTGACATCATCCACTCGGGCACGCGGTACGCCGGGTCAACCAGCGAGCGGAGCTCCTCGATCTCCGCTGGCGCGGGCCTCGGCTGGTAGTCCGGGGCCTGTCGGTCGTAGATGCACCTGATGGGAGACATCTTGCCGGCCTTGACGATCCCCGGCTGCAAGTCGAAGCAGATGGCCTCGACCAGCACCCGCGCCGCCTCCCGCGGCACCGGCGAGGCCTGCGGAATCACCCCGATGTAGTGCGCCAGGAGCGAGCCGTGCTGTCTGCTGCCCGGGCAGGGCCCTATGCCGATGTGCTTCTCCCCCTCCTCCATACCCTTGATGGCCCAGAACCCCCGCGACTGCCAGTTCGGGAACAACACTGCGATCTTCGCCCGGAAGTCGTCCGCCGCCTGATAGGGCGTGAGAGCACCCGCCGGCATCAGACTTTCCTGGTACCAGCGCTTGAGCCGACGGAAGGCCTCCACTGCCTCCGGGCTGCTCACGTCCAGCCGCCCGTTCTCATCCTCCACCGTCCCGGCGAGCGTCCGCAGCAGCGGCACATAGGCGTTCTGGCAGAAGAAGTTCGTAGACAGGTCGAACGTCATACCGTACTGCTTCTGCTCCGGGTCTCGCAGCCGCCGGCACAGCTCCTCGAACTGCTCCCAGGTGTCGGGCAGATCCTCCTCCCCCAGGCCCCTCTCCGCGAGCACGTCCCTTCGGTAGTTCAGGGCATTGATCTCGCCCATGAACGGCAGCCCGTAAAGGCGCTCCTCCCCGATGCGCGGGTCCACCAGCTTGCAGTTCTCCAGGTAGCCCGTCAGGAACTCGTCGAGCAGCCCCGCCTCGATCTCCGGCTTCAGGTGCTCCTCCAGCGGTTCCAGGAAGCCGCCCTCCGCGTTCTGGACGATCGTCATGCTGTTGACGAGCAGCAGCAGATCGAAGGGCGTCATCCCGGCCCGCCAGGGCAGCATGAGAGCGATCTCGTTGCCCTCGGGCATGGTCCGGAGTTCCACATTTATATCCGGGTGGCGGCGCTCGAAGCCTTCGATTGCGCGCTCCAAGTCGCGGTCCGGGTCCTGAAACTCGGAGAACTGCCAGGCAGCGACCAGCACCCGCACGTTCGTCTTGCCGCCCTGGTGCGGATCGTAGATGTTGAGCCGCCGTTCGGCGGCGAAGCCAATCAGGGCGATTCCAACCAGAGCCAGCCCGATGAGCTTCTGCATTGCCCTACCCCTTGACCGCGCCAGCCGTCAGGCCGCGCATGAACGTCCGCTGCAGCAGGATGAAGAGCACGATCACCGGCAGGAACGAGAGCATCACCGACGAGAACAGCACCCCGTAGTCCCAGTGCTGCCACTGCCCCTGGAGAAGCTGGATGCCGACCGTCAGCGTCCGCGCCTCGTCCGTCCAGTTGTTCATTGTGAGGGCGAAGATGAACTCATTCCACGCGTTCAGGAAGACCAG
>DAOVEW010000370.1 GCA_030668755.1 Bacillota bacterium
GCCGTGGACGAAGACGGGCTGCGGCGGGTGCTGGACTATTTCGTCGAGCGCGATATCGCGGGGTTCGTGCCGTGCGGGACGACGGGGGAGTCGTCCACGCTGACCGCTGAAGAACACCGGCGGGTGGTCGAGCTGACGGTGAAGCATGTGGATGGCCGCGCGACGGTCATTGCGGGGGCCGGGTCGAACTGCACGGCCGAGGCTGTAGAGTACGTCAAGTATGCCGAGGATGTCGGGGCCGACGCGGCACTGGTGATCTGCCCCTACTACAATCGCCCCACGCAGGCCGGCCTCATCGCTCACTTCCAGCAGGTTGCGGCGGCGACGCCGCTGCCCATCATCATGTACAACATCCCCAAGCGCACCGGGGTGAACATGACGGCGGCCACGGCGGTGGAGCTGTCCCGGGCGCCCAACATAGTCGGGATCAAGGAGGCGAGCGGCGACCTTCAGCAGATCATGGACATTCTGCACTCCTGCCAGCCGGGGTTCGCAGTCCTGAGCGGCGACGGGTATATGACGTTCGCCATCTGCTGCCTCGGCGGCGTGGGAGGTATCCTCGCCGACGCGCACGTCATGCCCGGGGAGTGGGTGCGTATGGTCGAGCTGCTTGCCGCGGGCAGAGCTGCGGAGGCGCGGGAGATCCACTTTCGGCTGCTCCCTGTGATGCGCGCGCTCTTCCTCGAGACGAATCCATCCCCCGTCAAGGCCGCCATGGAGATGATGGGCCTCTGCTCTGCGGAAGTGCGCCTGCCGCTGCTCCCAGCCACGGACAACTGCCGCGCCGTGCTGCGAGAGGAGCTTGCCAAGCTTGGACTTCTCTGACGCCGCCGAATCGCTGCAGGAGGTTCACGCTCAGATCCGGCGCTGCCGCCGGTGCCCCCTCAGCCGCAGCCGGGCGAAGGCCGTTCCGGGCGACGGAGCGCCCGGCGCCGATGTCATGTTCGTCGGCGAGGCCCCTGGAGCAGAGGAGGACCGGCAGGGCCGTGCGTTCGTGGGCGCCGCCGGCCGCCTGCTCACTCAACTGCTGAAGTTGGCCGGCCTCGACAGAGACACGGTGTTCATCACCAACGTTGTGAAGTGCCGCCCTCCGGGAAATCGCGATCCGCAGCCGGAAGAGATCGCCGCCTGCAACGAGTACCTGCTCAGCCAGATTGCGCTCATCATGCCGAAGGTCATCTGCCCGCTCGGGCGGTTCGCCGCGCAGACCCTGATCGAGAAGAACCTCTCCATCAGCCGAGAGCATGGCAAACCGAGGCGCATGAGCGGCATCCTGTATGTGCCGCTGTACCATCCGGCCGCGGGGCTTCATCAGGCGAAGCTGATAGACTCGCTGGAGGCCGACTTCCGGGAGCTGCGGAGGATAGTCGCAGGCGAGCTGAAGTCGGCGACACCGGAGCCGGGAACGACCCGTGCGTAGCTCGGCCGCGCTGAACCTCGCCACGCTGGGCCCGTTCGATCTGGAGCAGAAGCTTTACGCGGCCTCGGGGGCGGGGTTCGCCGCGGTCGGCCTCAGCCGCGAGGAGGTGGCCGAGGCCGGCGAGCAGGGGATCGAGGAGCTTCACATGAGCGACCTATCGGTGGCCGAGCTGACGGGATGCGACGACTGGATGGAGCCCAGCCGGACCGCCCGCGCTCTGGCCTTCGTACAAGCCGAGGAGACTTTTCGGCTCGCCGCGCAGCTCGGCTGCTCGGTCGTGATCGCCTGGCCGACGTGCCGCGAATTCGACCCGGTGGCCGCGGCCACTCACTTCTCCGAGCTGTGCAGGACGGCCGAGCCGTTCGCCGTGCGCGTTGGTCTGGAGTTCATCGGCCGGAGCAGGGACGTCGGCAACCTGGAGATCGCCTGGGACATTGTGGAAGCCGCCGAGCAGGCCAACGGCGGGCTCGTCATCGACACCTTCCACTTCCACCGCGGCGGCTCGACGGTCGAAATGCTCGAACCAGTGCCGGCCGAGAAGATATTCTTGGTTCAGGTCAGCGACGCGCCGCCGCTGCCACTCCGCGAACTCGATGACGGCCACCGGATATACCCGGGCTTGGGGGCCATTGCACTGGAGCCCCTGCTGGCGGCGCTGCGGGCCAAAGGGTACTCCGGCTACTACTCGCTCGAGCTGCACAACGAGGCCTACTGGCAGGAGGACCCGATGGTCGTCGCAACAGAGGCCCTGCGCTCGATGCAGCGGCTCGACATCGTGTAAGGAGAAACACCACCATGGGAAAGCGACTGCTTGAGGAGCTGGAACCGATCTGCGACAAGATCCGGAAGCTGTTCGATGCGAAAGACGCCGCGAGAGAGAAAGGGCTGTCTCGGTCGCGCGAGGTCATCCGCAACAGCGCGAACGCGATCCGCGCAGTCCACCGCGGCGAGTACGACGAGGCCATGTCCCTGATGAATGACAGCGCCAAGCTGCTGGCCGAGGTGGATGTGGCGCTTCAGGACCATCCCGATGTCTACTACGCCGGCTTCGTGCAGGACGCCCAGAAGGAACACTCCGAGGCCCACCAGACCTACGCCCTCATCCGCGGCGAGCCGCTGCCCGACCCCGACGACCTCAAGGTCGGGTATGCCGCTTACCTCAACGCGCTCGGCGAGGCCGTGGGCGAGCTCCGCCGCTACGTGCTCGACGGCATCCGCCGCAACGAGCTGGGCTGGGGCGACACCACCCTGTCCGCCATGGATGAGATCTACTACGCCATGGTCTCCTTCGACTACCCGACCGCCATCTCCCGCGGGCTCAAGCGCACCGCGGACGTCACCCGCTCGCTCATCGAGCGCACCC
>DAOVEW010000050.1 GCA_030668755.1 Bacillota bacterium
GCGACGACGTGCTCCAGTTCGCCGAGAGCTTCGGTGACCAGGGCCCCGACGCCGCGGCTCGCTACGCCGCGATGATTCTCGCCAAGGTCCCGCTCCCGGGCATGCCGTTCGATGCGGTCATGTCGGCCGCGGCAGGCGAGCAGGTCGTTCCCGATGAAGTCCTCGCCTTCGAGTCCGAAGGGCCCGAAGCGTACGCGTGGGCGATCGGGCAGGCCCGCCTTCACAAGACGGCGTCCGACTCGGGTTGCACGGGCCTGACGCTCAAGCGGTGGCTCGAAGTCAAGGCGCCGGGCGGGGACTTCGTCCGTCTGCCCGCAAGCACGGAGGTCTGACATGGCCGCACTCACCGCGAACCTCACCACGCTCAAGAAGGTAGACCGAGGTGCCACCGAGCCCTTCGTCATCAAGTCTTCCCAGACGATGTACGTCAACGGCCTGTGCGGCCTCGACGCCAACGGTCTGCTCGTTCCGTGGGACGACACCGCCATCACGCAGCGGTTCGTGGGGGTCCTCGAAGGATTCACGCGAGCCCTGTACGATGGCGCGGTCGTCTCGGCCGGCTTGACCACCCTCACGCCACCGCACCGAGGCATCGTGCGCGTCAACGGCGTGCGCCTCGACGACGTCGACGTGACGGGTGTATCCTCGCGTGCCTCGATCGGTGAGCCGGTCTACTGCACGACCGACAACGACGACGATTTCACGCTCACCCCCACCAGCTTCGTGAAGCCCGTCGGTCGTCTCTGCGACTACGAGTCGGCGTCCAGCATGTCGGTCCGCCTGTTCACGCCCGAAGAGTACGCGGCGTATGGCAGCATCGGCCACTGGGTGTTCAATCTCTCGCTGGCCACTCTCGCCAACGGCGACATCATCACCACAATCACCCCCGGGTTCCGTGGCCGGTTCATCAAGATGTACTCCACGGTCACCGTGGCGGTATCGACCGGAGCCAAGCTCGCCACGCTGAACCTGGAGATCCACGAGACCAACGTGACCGGCGGGACTCTCGCGCTCACCTCCGCGAACTGCGACACCCTCGGCAAGACCGTCGCTGCGGCTGCCATGACGGCGGCCAAGGCGTTCACCAAGGCCCAGACGATCAGCCTCGAAGCCGCGTCCGTGACCACGTTCGCCGAGGGGGAGGTCGCCCTCGTGATCCAGTACCAGGCCGACGAGTAGTAGGCCACCCAGGAGACCTGACATGACGGTCATCGCAGCCGAGACACTCCGCGAGGGTCTGCTGGCGGACTACCGAGACGCCTACAGCTCGACGCGCAAGACGCTGGATTCGCGTGTGTCGCTCATCATGGACCTCAACGGGTTCTCCGATGGGCGTACGTCCACGCGCGGGTTCTTCGAGGCACCGCCCCACCCACGCTACCAACCCCAGGGGAAGCCGATCCACGAGGAAGGGATGGAGGCCCAGAGCTTCACGATCTACAACTATCCCTACTCGCTCCGGATCCCGTGGCACAAGGACGACCGCGAGGACGACCGCACCGGCAGCCTGCGTGACATGGCCGCAGCGGGCGGCAAGGGTCACGCCCTCATCCCCGAGCGCGGCCTGTTCGACATGCTCAAGTCGACGACCGCCCTGCTCCCCGGATACCCGACGGCTGCGGACGGCACCGCCATCTTCAGTTCGTCCGCGCGCTTCGGCGTATCAACCGGCAACTCGATCACGGTTTCCTCGTGGTCGGCTTCCGGCCCGGCGGCTCGTGGCGCGTTCTGGTCCGGTGTCGAGCAGTTCGGCCTCTTTGAGGACGGCAAGAGCCAGCCGCTCTTCTCCGACGACATCCTCGATTCCCCGATCCTCGTCATGTTCGCCATGGCGGATCTGGACATCGTGTCCGAGGCGCTGCACGCGGGTCTCGTGGCCTACGCCGCCTCGACCTCGAACGCGGGCGTCGACAACGTCCTCATGGCCGGCGGGCGGAAGTTCATCCCGTGGCCGACCGCGCGCCTCGCGACCGGCACCATGATCCTGGGCCTGACCGGAGTCCCTGTCAAGCCGCTCATCATGACGCCGCGCACGTCCATCGTCGAGTCCTACGCCGACGAGACGAACGACACCGAGTCCCGCACGACCGGCAAGGAGTACACCCAGTGGCGCCAGCGCCTCGGTTTCGGGGCAGGCGTGGTCTACGGGCTCCTGGAAATCACCGCTTCCTGATTCGCCGACAACTACCACGACCCCTAGGAGTGCCGATGGGCCAGACCAGCACCCGAGATCCCGACCTCATCCGCGCCGAGTACGATGCGATGGATGACAAGCGATGCCGAGCGGCTCGCGTTCTGCGGACCGAACTCGAGGAAGCCGTGGCAGCCGAGGGCGGCGATCCCCGAGACGTGCCGCCCGCACCCCCGCCGGTGTCCACGCCGCACGGGCGTGAGGTGCCGCAGGGCGAGATCTTGGCGCCCGACATCTCGTGTGACGGACCGCTCTCCGAGAAGTCCGCTGTCTATTGGTGTGGCATCCGCACCTACGCCGAGGGCGACCCGGCGAGGCCCTACCCTCCGCTGCATGCGATGAAGGTCGGCGGCGTGACATTCACGTCGTGGTACCGGCCGTGGGAGGGGGGAGAAACAGACGAGCCCGAGGACGGCCAGCGCGGCAAGCACGCGGGCACGATGATCCGCCTGAGCGTTTCGCAGGTCGAGCACCTCAAGGCGATGCTACGCAAGACGATCGTTCGGTGGCGGGGGAGAGACGAACGGCACTCCCACGGCTACCTGATCACGATTCTGAACGAGGACGACATCAAGGCGGCCAAGGAGCAGTGGGCGCTCAGTTCGAAGGAAGAGAGGGCGTATCGCGCCAAGGCAGCCTCGTTCCGCTTCATGCAAGGGGACGAGCCGGTCGCGCGATACCTGTACTGCGTGCTGATGCCCAACGCGGTCGAGGGGTCGACGTGGCGTCCGTCCGCGCAGATCCCCAAGAACATTCTGGAGACCGGGATCGAATCCCCGTAGGAGCAGTCATGGCGAAGGTGAGGCGGTACACGAAGGCGAAGGCGATTCCCGAGATCGTGGCGCCTCCCCCTATGTCCAAGGCACAGGCGCGCGGAATCGTAGCCGACATGTGCAGCGTGGCCCTGGCCGACGTGCTCGGCCTGATCCTTCGCAAGGAAGCGGGCCGCTGGGTCGCCAACGTCACGTTCTCGTGGGGGCGCTCACAGGTCGTCGACTGCGGGCCCGTGCAGGGGTAGGTGACGCATGGCAACCGCGACATGGGATCAGGCCGCCGCCCAACTCAAGCTCAACGTCAAGTGCTTGATGGACTACTACGCCGACCTGCCTACGCTCGTGACGGACATCGGCACGGCTGAGGAAAGCGTCAAGGGCGACGCCATGCCCGTGGGCACGGTAGGCACCCTCGCCACCTTCCGCAACCGACTGGCCCGCGCGACCGGGCGCGACCTGCACCGCCGCCTTTGGGCCTCGTGGCTCACGGAGGTGTGCCGTACCAAGGGGTATCCCGAGCGCACGTTCGATGCGATGTGCGTCCGGATCCACCGGGACATGCACACCAACTCGAAGACGTTCAACGATCGCGGACGGACCATCCCGACGACCGGCACCGCTGGCGGATCCAACGTCGGTAACGGAACCGCGTCCGTTCTCAAGGAGGATTGGGAGGGCTACACGCTCCAGGGCGGGCACGTCGAGACGAAGACCATCGAGTGTGTCGAGGACCAGAACCTCGGCCGGTTGAAGAACGCCGAGGTGTTCGAGGCCCGCGGCACGGATCGCAGCAAGGACCTCCTCGACTATTCCGGCTCCGGCATGCGGAGTCGCCTCTACTCCATGCACGCCGGGAGCGGGGCGAGTGGATCCGTTCTCCAGAACTCGTCGTTCGACTCGGCATTCTCGGGCGATGGTACCGACAAGATCCCGGGGTGGACGATCGGAGGCACGGCCGCGGATGTCACCTACAACACGACAGCCGCCAACATCTACCGCGATGTCCCGGGTGCGTCGACCTCGGCAGCCCTGGCATTCGCAGCCGCGGCAGGAACCAACCAGGTCACGCAAGCCCTGTCTCTGCGGCGCATCAATGCGATGGGCGAGCGTGTTCCGTGGATGCTCCAGGTCGCATACCGCATGTCGGCCGTCGCCGCCGCATCGGGCACCATGCGGATCAAGATGGGCAACCAGACCCAGACGCTGGATCTGGCCACGGTCGCCGACACGAACAAGCACATCCTCCAGATGCCGTTCAACAAGAATCTCTACTACCGCAACTGGAAGGAAGACGCGCCCGACATCGAGGTGGAGTTCGACGCGCTCTCCGGCGCCACGGCCTACATCGACGATCTGATCTTCGCGCCCATGACCCGAGTCGACGGGCTTTGGTGGTGGCTCGTCGGTGGCCCGACCGCATTCTTGCAACGCGACGTGTTCACGCACGCCACGACCGGAGGCGCCGCAGCCGACTGCGAGATGATGTTCTCGGCGTGGTGGGCCGGGTTGCCCTGGTTCATGTTCCCGACGAACAGCGCCGGGACCGAGACGATCACGGATCCCTGATGGCGTTGGTCGACGACGTCAAGCTCCGGGTACCCGGCCAGACGCTCATCGAGGTCACCAACCCCCGCGGCGGTGCGTCTCCAACCGCGATCGACGAAACCAAGCTCTCGCAGGCGTGTTCCAGCATCGAGGCCCGGTTCGGGATCTACGCCCAGGAGACCTACAGTTCATCCGTCGCGATTCACGTAGAGCTATGCGTCGAGGGCGCCGTCTCCCTGCTGCGCAAGTGGGGCGGCAACACCTATGCCGCGTCCAAGGCGTGGTGGGGCGAGTTCCGCGAAGAGTGTGAGCGTGTGGCGGCGAGTCGTGCACGAGGCCGCATCGAGCCCTCCACTGATTCGGAGACTACGCCGACGGAAGAGAACCCGACCGGGATCGCGCTTCGTCCGTGGGCGGATGACTCTGCGTTCCGTGGACTCGTTCCGCGTCGCCCAGGTGGTGGCGACGACTCGGACGACTAGGAGGATGATCCCGTGTCGTTTCGTTCTCCTGGTGCCGACGACCTGGAAGAGGGCGCGCAGCTTCGTGCGCTGAGGGCAGCGTTCGACGACAGCCGCGCCATCCTGACCGGCGTCGGTGCCCTGCTCGTCAAGGAATCGCAGCGTGCGTTTCGAGAAGAGCGCATGGGGAATGTGCGGTGGAAGACGCGTGGCGAGACGGGCATGACACCGAACTGGCCCGGGATCCTGGCCGACTTCGCAGCGGGCAAGTCCAGTCCCCCGGACCGACGGTTCCAGGATCGCCCCGTGCTGTCCGATACAGGGCATGGGCGGCGTTCGTTCTCGTGGCGGATCGTCAACCAGGACACCGTCGAAGCGGGTTCGATGCTGGGCTACCTCGGTGCCCTCCACGCAGGTGAGCCGACCATGACGGTCCCGATCACCGCCGCTCTCCAGCAACGTATGTGGGAGTGGATGAAGAAGATCCGAGCCAGCGCGAAGCGAGCTCCGGGGCGCGTCGAGCGAGCGAAGGGCGAGGGGAAGGAAGCCCACGCGAAAGCGGTCAAGGGCGCAGCCCGGGCCGTGCACATCGCGGACATGACGTCCAAGTTGGGATGGCTCCTGAACAAGAAGCTCCGCGGCGTGCAGCTCGCAATCAACCATCCGCCCCGTCCCATGGTGGGGCTGCCCAAGTCGCTGATCCAGGAGATCGAGGGCTTGTACGGCAAGCGCTTCGGGAGGGTCGCCTAGATGGCTGCCGATGATGTCCGCAAGGTGCTACACCTCCCCGGGCGCCTGTCGTTCGGGTGCACCGACCTGGACCTCGCGTGGCCGCACGGGGGCACGGGCCTCGGCGCATCCCGCGGGGTCATGTTCCAAGCCGTTGGCGGAGCGTACCCCGTCACAATCGAGGCATACGGAGGCGAGCCGGTTGAGTACATCGAGCCGGGCGTCGTCGTGGGTATCGCGGCCTTCCACCGCGGGTTCACCGACGACGCGGTAGACCTCATGTTCCGCAACACGGCGGCAGGCACTACGACTCAGCGGCAGGTCGTGTCGGAACCAGGCACAGTGCGTGCGGGCAACTGGATGTCAGGCCGCGGCGTGAAGCTCGTCTTCACACCCGAGGGCGCCACGCACGCAAAGTCCGCAACTGCGCCCGACGTCGACGCGCCGTTCATCGTCCTGTACAAAGCCATCCCGCTCATCCAGGAGGCGGCGGAGATGGCGCTGCAACGCGGGAAGGAGTATGGCATCCCGGTCCTGTTCCAGGGCATCCGTGACGCATCGGGTCGGACCTACACCAAGGGCCCGAGATCGGATCTGAGTCTATGACCGTCGTTCCCATCCCCATCACCGTTCCGCTCGGTGAGCCTGCTGCCCCGCCTGTCAACGTCTCCCCCGATACGCTCAAGGCGTTCCTCCGTGCCGGTGGTTCCATTACCCTGCGAGAGTGGCTCGACTTCGACATAGCTACACAGGCCGCATCCGAGCAGGCGGGAACTGCCGTCACGGCGGAACATATCGTGGCGATCGCAGCGTGCTTCATGGGTGCGCACGACCAAGTCGCGGCCGTTGCCGACGGGGGCGCGGCAGCCGAGGAAGCGACGCTGTCCACCGCGCTCACCCACGCCCTATCAGGTCGGAAGGTCGTGCGCGATGGCTAGTGCTTGGCAGACCATCCAGCAAGTGCGCAAGATCGTGGCGGATGCGGCATGGAGCACGAGTCCGTCGGACAAGGTGATCGGCGACTCCGCCTATGTCACGGCCGGGATTGAAGAGGACTATGCGCTCCCCGGCAGGATCCCGTTCGCCCTCCTCAATCTCGGCGACTGCACCACGGACGACGACGACCCCGACCTCCTCGCGCAGGACATTATCTTGATCCTCGTGACGGGGGTCGAGGGGCACGACCTCGGCGAACACA
>DAOVEW010000123.1 GCA_030668755.1 Bacillota bacterium
GGAGCGGATCGCCATGGCGATCCAGGGCGTGGACCACTTCAAGGACATCGTCTGGGGTGGATCCAACGTCACGTACGGGGATCTCTACCAGATCGCCGAGGCGGAGTGGTCGCGCTACAACTACGAGGCGGCCGATATCGACGTCGTGCGACAGACCTTCGACATGTGCGAGGAAGCAGCACAGCGGCTCATTTCCTTGAGCCGGCCGACCGAAGAAGACAGCGGGGAGAAGCCACCTGTGCTGACGCGGAGCTGCATAGTGCCCGCCTACGAACTCCTGTTGAAATGCTCTCACAGCTTCAACGTGCTGGACGCTCGCGGCGCATTGAGCGTCCGCGAGCGTGCGGCGTACATCGGCCGCGTGCGTGCCCTGGCGCGGCAAGTCGCGCGGGCCTATCTCGCACAGCGAGAGGCGCTCGGATTTCCGCTGCTGAGGGAGCAGGTGGAGGCATAAGGCAAACGGACAGCACGGATCGGAGCAAGGCGGGCGGCGCAGTTTGCGTCGCTGTTTTGCTGGCGGATACAGCAGGAGTCGGACCATGTGCGCACACAAGATGCTGAAGCAGCTCCTGGCGCTGATGGGATGCGTCGCTTTCGGTGTGGGCGGACTCGCAGACCGGGGAGAGGGGGCCAGCACACTGGTCTTCAAGGCCGTACCGGCCAACGCGAAGCGCGGTGGGGCGCCCCGGGGAAGGATCTATGCAGGCCCGGACGGTGTAATGACCCTGGGCGGCCACGGATGGAAATCCCTCCCAGAGGCCGAGGAGGTCGCCCGGAGGCTGAATGCACTTGCGGAGGCGGGCCTCCAGCCGCAGGAGATCAAGGTCAAGCGTCAGCGGCGCTCGCGGCTGATTGTCGCTAGAGGGCAGCGAGTGGTGGAGGTCGACCGGGCGGTCGCAAAGGTGCACCGTTCTGACCCGGCTCGCCTGGCGCGTTTCTGGGCGGACAACCTGCGCTCCCAGTTCGGCAGACCCTACCTCTCGGCGCCGCCGATCGTCGTGCCGTTGGGCGAGAGTCGCTCGGTTCCCCTGCGGGGCAACCTCGTGGGAGACGTCTCAGTGCGAGCAGCAATGGGGGTGGTCAGCGCGGCCTATGAGAAGGAAGGCAGTCGAATACGCGTCTTCGCACAAGAGGTCGGGCGGACCGAATTGGTGGTGGCCGACCAAGATAACGTGTTGCGGGTGCCGGTGCGGGCCGCCAAGTATGCGGCACGCCTGGCCCAGCCCGTGTTGGCGCGCGTGAGCGGAAGTCCGGCCTCGGCCGAGGTCGTGGCGCGGGCCGTGAAAGCGGCGGTGGGGGCGGGGCTTACTCTCGAGCCGGGCGCATGGGCGACGATCAGGTCGTGGGTGAAGCAAGCTTCCCCGCTTCCTGCCGGTCGCTCGGCTTCGGTCCCAGTGAGAGTCGCCGCGGTGGGAGGGGAGTACCTGCCCTTCACTGCGCGGCCGTCGGTAACGGTCCGCAATGAGGCTCCCCCGCGTGGAAGAGTAGATCTTCTCATGGTGAGCAACTCGCCCGAGCGGCTGCTGTCGCAAGGGCTATGGTTCGAGGGGACACTGGATGAGCTGCAGTCGGCTCGGCTGCTGTATCACCACGTAGATGGTACAGGCGTGCCGGGGGAGCTGGTCTTGGAGGTCTGGAATCTGGGTGACCAGACGGCACACGTGCACTGCGTCGCCGGCACGGGAGGCCCGACCGCAGACGAGTTGTGGGCCGGCCATAGGGCCGCGAGCACTTTTCTCGACAACCGCGCCGCGAAAGTCGGCTGGATCGTGCCCGTTCCGCCCCGCGCGGCGGCGCCGGTGTTGGCTCACCACATGGCACCCCGCGCCACTGCCAGCGGGGTCGTTGAGCTGCACTCCCTCTCTCCTGCCAACCTGCGCGTCCGGCTCTACCTGGCACCCAGGCGGACGGAGCGCCTCCCCTACCCCATCGCGACCTACTCCGAGTCCCCGCTCCTCGGCAAGTGGCAGTACCCCAATCCTCAGCGCGAGGTAAGTGCGCGCTACGTCGTCGGGCGGGAATGGGCTTTCGTAACAATCGGCGACCGCGCCATCGCGGGGGTTATCGAAGGAGATCGGCTGGCCGGCAATTACGGGGTCATATACGATATCGACCTGGACCTCGTCAATCCCACCGCAGAACCCGCACTGGTGGTGATAGCGCTCGAACCCGCCGGCGGCCCCGCTCGAGGAACTGCACTAGTCGACGGCAGACTCACCGAGGCCGCGATGCTGAACCGCGACTCCGAGGCTGAGCTAGCGCGCTACCCCTTGGTCCCGGGGGAAGGGCGCCGGGTGCACATCCAAACGATGCCGCAGGGGGGCTCGAACTATCCTGTCCGGCTCGTGGCCAGGCCGATCTAGCGTGCAGCGACCTACGATCTTGTACGTGCGTTCCCTCGCGATGCTGCTCATGTTCACATGCGCGGCCCATGGTGCGGCGGGCGGGCCGGCCGGAGAAGAACAAACACGGGTGCTGGCCGAGACGAAGTACGCGCGTGTCATCGGTGAGCCCAGCGCCGCAAGCCTGGCCCACCGTGCCGCGGCGGTGATTGACCGGGCCGTCCCGAGGATCGCTCCGATCATCGGCACGACCGACCTGCGGCCGGTCGTCGCCGTTGTCTACCCAGACCGCAAGGCATTTCGCGAGGCCGTGGACAGCCCGCCGCAGTCCACCGTTGTCGGACTTGCGACCTTTCCCTCGGGAATCATCCACATCGATGGCACCGGCCTTCTATCCTCCATTGAAAGGATAGTCCCGCACGAGGTCGGACACGTCATGATCGCCCGCGCGGTCGGCCCCGCCCTTCCCGATCTGCCCATCTGGGTCAACGAGGGCATCGCCGAGTACGTGGCGGGAGAACGCGCTGCCCAGGTGGACCCCGTTTCCTTGCGGGCCATCGGACGAGGCAGCGCCCTCAAGCTCGCCGATCTGGACTCCACATTTCGTGCCCGGAGCCGGCAGTCGAGCCTCGCCTACGCGCAGTCGGCCTCGCTGGTCAACTTCCTCGTGGACGAGCACGGCGAGCAGGTGATCGTCGTTCTACTGGTGGCGCTCCGGCGGACGCGCGACTTCGACGCGGCACTGGGGGAGGCAACCGGGTTGCGGCTCGAGGAGCTGGAAGCGGAATGGCGCGGCTCGATCGGGAAGCGGTGGCGCTGGCACCTGCTGTTCCAGTCACCGGTGCTACCGTTCACGCTCATGCTCCTGCTCTTCCTCGTCGGCCTCGCTCGCTATATCCTGCAGCGGCGCCGACGGCAGGAGATGCCCGAGCAATACTAGTAACAGTCCCCCATGGTCTATTCGCGCTGCGCCCGCCCGGGGAGAAGCGGGTCCGAGAGCCTAGGAGCGATGGGTGAGCGACTTCATCGAGACAACGCGGTCACCGAGAGGGCCGGGCTGGTTGGCTCGATACCCCAAGCAGGCTGCGGCCGCGTGTGGTCTCGGCTACTTCCTGGTGGCCCTGAGCGGGGGTTGGCTTGTTTCCTCGCTCGCGACGCCCACGGCGGCTGGAGTGGCCGTTACGGTGGTCGCGGCGATGGTGCTGCTGTTGTCCCTGCTCCTCGTGCTGAGCCTTTGCCGCCTGCGCCTGAAGCCGAGTTCGGAGGTCGCTTGGGTGCTGGCCTCGATGGCCGTCTTCTGCCTCGTACGGCCCTCCGTGTTTGCGTTTGTCGGCCGATGGCTGGGTTACCAAGATGCCGGGCAAAGGATCGCGGAAGGGCTCGGCTTCGTCCCGCAGTCACTGCTGCTGGGGAACATCGTGCTCATCGTGTGGGCCAGCTTCCTCGGCCGGCTTGTCTCGCGCATCATCCGCGAGGGAAAGCTCATCCTGCCGGTCGCGGTCGTAGCCTCCATCGCCGATGTGATCACGGTCTTCTGGGGAGTGGTGGCTCGCGTGAGCGAGGCCGCGCCCGAAGTGGTAGAGGCGTTCAGTGCCTCCGCGCCGGTGGAAGCTCCTGTGGGGGTAACCGCTCCCATTCTCGCCCAAGTGGGCATCGGAGACTTCCTCTTTCTGGCACTCTTCCTGTCGGTCGCCATACGGTGCTCAATGAGCGCGGCGAAGACGCTGTGGGGAGTGTTCGCTGTGATGCTGGTCGCGCCGCTCGGCTTCATCCTGTGGCCGGAGGCCCCGGGGCTGCCGGGGCTGCCGTTCATCTCGGCGGCCGTCCTCTGGGCCAATTGGGGCTACCTGGAATTCACGCGGGAGGAGAAGAGAGCGCTCGCCTTCGCGGGCGCGCTTGTCGGCGCGGCGGCCCTCGGCGTGTGGGCGGTCTTCCATCGCTGAGACTTCCATGACATCCGGAGGCAGACGACCTGTGGAGGAGCGCTACAACCCACAAGAGATTGAGCCCAAGTGGCAGGAGCGATGGCGGGAGCAGGGGCTCCACCGCACACCGGAAGGTTCCGGGCGCCCGAAGTTCTACTGCCTGGAGATGTTCCCCTACCCCAGCGGTGACGTGCACGTCGGGCATGTGCGCAACTACACCATCGGCGACGCGGTCGCACGCTGGCACCGCATGAAAGGCTTCGACGTCCTCTACCCCATGGGATTCGATGCCTTCGGCCAACCCGCCGAAGGAGCGGCGGTCAAGCGCGACACCCACCCGGCGACGTGGACGTACGCGTGCATCGAGCGCATGAGGTGGCAGTTCCGTCGGCTCGGCAACAGCTACGACTGGGACCGTGAGGTCGTCACCTGCGACCCCGCGTACTACCGCTGGAACCAGTGGTTCTTCCTCAAGTTCCTCGAACGCGGGTTGGCCTACCGCGCGCAGGCCCCGGTCAACTGGTGCCCCAAGTGCGAGTTCGTGCTCTCCGACGAGGAGGCGGCCGGAGGCACATGCTGGCGGTGCGACGGCCCGGTCACGAAAGAAGACCGCGAGCAATGGTGGTTCAAGATCACCGACTACGCCGACCGGCTGCTGGACGGTCTGGAGCACCTCGAATACTGGCCGGAGCGCGTGCGGACGATGCAGGCGAACTGGATCGGCCGCAGCGAAGGGGTGGAGTTCGAACTCGAAGTCGTCGGCAGCGAGGAGAAGATCCGGGTCTTCACCACTCGGATCGATACCATCTTCGGCGTCACGTATGTGGTGCTCGCGCCCGAGCACCCGCTGGTGGACCGGCTCGTCACCGAGGGTGAGCTGCGACGCCGGGTGGAGGCCTACCGCTCCGAGGTGGCGGCGAAGACGAACGTCGAGCGCATGTCCGAGGAGGCAAAGGGCGGGCTGCGCCTGGAC
>DAOVEW010000286.1 GCA_030668755.1 Bacillota bacterium
GGGCGGTCTTGAGGCACACAGCCCTCGGCAAGGTGGTGGCGCAGTGGGACTTCGTCAACGACGACGACGATGCAATGGACGATGAGGGGCACGGGACCCATGTTGCTGGGATCGCTGCGGGAACCGGCGCGACCCACCGCGGCATCGCGCCGGGTGCCGACCTGGTGGCCCTGAAGATGCTGGACGACACGGGGACAGGATACTCCTCGGTGCTCATCTCGGCGGTCCAGTGGTGCATCGAGCACAAGGACGAGTACAACATCCGGGTCATCAACATGAGCCTGAGCGACACGGCGGAGTGGCGCGACCCCGACGAGTGTGACGCCGATCCGGAGGGCCAGGCTATAGCATCTGCGCTGGACAACGGCATTCTGACCGTGGCTGCGGCCGGGAATGGAGGCTACACCGGGGGCATTGGGATTCCCGCCTGCGCCTCGGCGGCGGTGGCGGTGGGGGCCACGTATGACGCGTCATATGGGGGGACGATGTCATGGCGCATCTGTGCCGACTCAACGCCGGCGGCCGACGACGTGGCGTGCTTCTCGAACCGGGGCGAGCTGCTGGACGTCTACGCGCCGGGCGCTATGATCACTAGCGCGCTCCTTGGCGGCGGCTATGAGGGCGGGGCCGGGACGTCGGCGGCGACGCCGCATGTGGCCGGAGCCGCGGCGGTCATCTTCGACCGGCTGGGCCCAACGACGGCCGCCGCGGAGACGGTGCGGACGCGGCTGAGGCGAACGGGCGTACAGATCGTGGACCCCGACACGAACGTCGCCACGCCTCGGATCGACTTGGAGCGCGCGCTCGATAACACCCCGGCGGCCGGGCCGGACCTGGTCGTGACGAACGTGTCGGTGAGCGAGAGCTTCGGCCTGGTGGGGAGCCCGGTCAGCGTCAGCGTGACGGTGAAGAACCAGGGAGACGCAGCCTCGGGCGCATGCACCGCGGTTCTTGCTCTCTCGGAGAACGCGATCGGCTCGCCGAACGACTATCTCGTCGCCACCGTTGCGGTGCCGGCGCTCGATCCAGGGGACTCGTACGACAGCGGAACGGTCGGCGGGAACGTGCCGGGCGCGCCTCCGGGACAATACCGCATCGCGGGGTTCGCAGACAGCGAGTATGAGGTGTCGGAGTACGACGAGACGGACAACGGGCTGGCCGGCGCGGATTTCCAGGTGTCGGCGCTGAGCTCGTATATGCACTCGAACACGATACCGAGAGCGATGCTGAAGGGGCAGACGTACTCGGTGAGCGTAGAGCTGTGGAACGCCGGAACGGCGTCCTGGTCCACCGGCGAAGGATATGCGCTGGGCGCAGTGTCGCCGGAGGGGACGGCGCGATGGGGCGTGAGCGAGGTCGGGCTGCCGGGCGGGCAGACGGTGGCGCCGGGCGGGACGGCGGTGTTCACGTTCGAGGTGACCGCGCCGAGCGAGGTGGGGCTCTATCCATGTCACTGGCGAATGAAGAGGGGCGGTGTGTACTTCGGGGAGCTGGTGACCGGAGCCGAGAAGGTGCGCGTGCTGGATGAGGCGCAGTGGGGCCAGCACTACCCCTCGGTGAGCGGGGACTGGGCGGCCTACGAGGACTACAGCGGATGGACCGGCACCGCGGTGTCCGTGACGAACCTGACGTCGGGCGGCACGATGACGCTGGCCGACGACATCCCGTTCCTAACGGATGAGGCCGGATGGCCGCCAGAGCCGTACGAGTACTTCGACGTGAGCTATCAGTACTTCCCGGAAATCTCGGGGAGCTGGGTGACGTGGATGGTGGACGACTACCCGGTCGGTGAGTGGAACTGGCAGGTGACGGCGTACAATGTGCAGACCCCTTACGTGCTGCCGCTGCGTATCACCTATCAGGGGGCGGACGCGATCTTCCCGGCCATCGACGGGACGCGGGTGGTCTGGGAGGACTACCGGAATGACCCGGACGGACGGATGGGGGAGTTCTTCCTCGATGACAACCCCGACATATACATCTGCGACCTGACGGATGTGACGGGACCGGACGACCACTTCCCGACGGCCTATCCGCTCTGCACCGCGGACCGGCCGCAGTTTGCTCCGCGAATCTCCGGGGACCTGGTCGTCTGGGAGGATTGGCGCGCTTTGGCGGAGCCACAGTCCGACATCTACCTGTACGACCTTTCGGTGGACACCGACGGAGACGGGACGCCGAACTGGAAGGACGACGATCGTCCGAACCCGGACCCGGCGGAGGCGCAGCTCACCCTCGATACCTCGTGGCCGGAGGAGTTCCCGGACATATCCGGGCGCCATGTTGTATGGCTGGACCTGCGGCGGGACCCAGGGAGCGCACAGTTCACGGATATCTACATGATGGACGTTGACGTCCCGACCGCGACCGCGGTGACGACCGATCCGCCGGCGCCGCGCTGGAATCCGCGCGTCAGCGGGACAAACGTGACGTGGACAGACTGGCGCCAGGGACAGCCGGACATCTACTGGCGCAACATGGCGACGGGCTGCGGCGGGCCGATCGCCGCCAGCGCCGCATCGGAGATATACTCGGACATCTCGGGCGACCGCCTGATCTATGCCAAGCACAGGACGACGGTGGTTCACTACGACGCCGAGGACAACCCGTATAGTTGGCCGGTGTACAACGTGTGGGTTCAGAACATGCCCCGCGATGGGTCGGTCGGAGTCCATACGTTCACCGACGTGACGAGCGACTCCTGGGCCTGGGAGCACGTCGAGGCGGCGGTGGCGAGCGGCGTGGTGCAGGGATACCCGGAGGGCACGTACCAGCCGAACTGGCTCGTGACGAGAGACCAGATGGCGGTGTACGTGGGGCGCGCGCTCGCCGGCGGCGACGGCTTCTTCGAGAGCTACACGCCGGCCGGACAGAGCTTCTCCGACATAGACCCCGAGCACTGGGCGTACAAGTACATCGAGTACTGCGCGGACCCGGCGCAGGATGTTGTGAAGGGTTTCGAGGATGGCACGTACCAGCCGACGCTGCCGGTCAACCGGGGGCAGATGGCAGCGTACATCGGGCGCGCGATGGAGCGAGGCGACAGCTTCTTCGAAACCTATGCGCCAGCCGGGCAGACGTTCCCGGACATCGAACCGGAGGACTGGGCATATAGGTATGTGGAGTATATCGCGGAGCAGGATGTGACGCAGGGCTATCCTGATGGGCTGTATCATCCAGACGTAGATTGCAGCCGCGACCAGATGGCGGTATACGTGGCGCGCGCATTCGATTACATGGATTGAGGTGGCGAGGAGAGTGAGGGCGCGAGCGCCGCGGCCGAACAGG
>DAOVEW010000411.1 GCA_030668755.1 Bacillota bacterium
AACCGTGACCGGCGGGCCGTCTCGTCGGCCGGATATGTCCGCCGCCCAAGGCCATCCCGCGGGTGAGCCCTCCATGCCCGAAGCGGATGTTCGGCAGGAGCTTGCCTCCTGCGACCGCAAATCCTCACCTCCTGAAGTCTGGGTCTTCGTCGAGCACACCGACGGGCGGCCCGCCCCTGTCTCCTGGGAGCTTCTCGGCAAGGCACGCGAGCTCGCCGATGACCTCGACGGTCGGGTGTGCGCAGTCGTCCTCGGCCACGCGGTAGCCCACCTCACAAGAGACGCAGCCGGCTGCGGCGCGGAGAAAGTCTACCTCATAGACGATCCCGTCCTCGCGCATTACCGCACCCAGCCCTACCTGGAGGGCCTGGCGGCACTCGCCGACAAGTACCGCCCGGAGATCATGCTCCTGGGCGCCACCACCATGGGCCGCGATCTCGCGGGAGCCGTCGCCACCCGACTCCGTACCGGCCTCACCGCCGACTGCACGGGCCTCAACATCGACCCGAACACCAAGCTCCTCGAGCAGACCCGCCCCGCCTACGGCGGCAACATCTTGGCCACTATCCTCTGCGAGCACCGTCGCCCTCAGATGGCCACCGTCCGGCCCCGCGTCATGGAAATGCCCACTCCCGATACGTCTCGCGCCGCCGAAATAGTCCGCGGGGAGCTCGGCCTGACAGAGGACGACGTCCCCCTCTGCATCGTCGAGCACACCCGCGAGGACCCCGCCGAGGCCGTCCGCATCGAGCACGCCGACATCCTCATCTCCGGGGGCCGCGGCCTCGGCGGCCCCGAGGGGTTCAGCATGCTCCAAGGGTTGGCCGAGACCATCGGCGGCCGCGTCGCCGGGTCGCGCGCCGCGGTGGACGAAGCCTGGATCGAACACTCCCTGCAGGTCGGGCAGACCGGAACCACCGTCCGCCCGAAGCTCTACGTCGCCTGCGGCATCTCCGGCGCCATCCATCACCTCGTGGGAATGCAGACATCCGACGTCATCGTCGCCATCAACAGAGACCCCAACGCGCCCATCTTCGGCGTGGCCACCTATGGCATTGTGGGCGACGTCCATCAGATCGTCCCCGCTCTCACCCGGGCGTGCAAGGCCCGCCTCTCGGCCTCGGGCGGCCCAGGCGAGGAGGGAGGCTGACCGTGGCCGGCCGCGGCGAGAGATTCGACGTCATCGTCGTCGGCGCCGGGCCCGCGGGCCTCTCCGCCGCCTACCTACTGGCCAAAGAGCACCTGAAGGTTGTCGTGATCGAGCGCGGCGACTTCGCCGGCGCCAAGAACGTCATGGGCGGCGTCCTCTACCGCCAGCCCACGGCGGACATCTTCCCCGACTTCTGGAAGGAAGCTCCCCTCGAGCGCCACATCCTCGAAACCCAGGCCTGGGTGCTCACCGAGAACGCCGCCTTCAAGGCCGCCCACCGCCACACGGCGTTCGACCGCGAGCCCTACAACGCGTTCACCGTGTTCCGCGCTCGCTTCGACAAATGGATGGCCGCCAAGGTCCGCGCGGCCGGCGCCCTCATCGTACCGGAGACCGTCGTCGAGTCAGCCATTATGGACGGCGACAGGGTGATAGGGGTGCAGACCGGCCGCCCCGACGGCGACCTCTACGCCGACGTAGTCATCGCCGCCGACGGCGCCAACTCCCTCCTCGCCCAGAATGTCGGCCTCCGTAAGGAGATCCGGCCCGACGAAGCGGCACTCGCAGTCAAAGAGGTCATCGCCCTTCCCCGCGAGGTCATCAACGACCGCTTCAACCTCACGGGCGACCAGGGCGCCACCATCGAGCTCTACGCCGACTCCACCGCGGGCATGATGGGCACCGCTTGGATCTACACCAATCGCGATTCCCTCTCCGTCGGCGTCGGCGTCATGATCTCCGACCTCGTCGAGCGCGGCCTCCAGCCCAACGACCTGCTCGAACACCTCAAGGCCCACCCTATGGTCGCCCCGCTTCTCGAGGGCGGCGAGACCCGCGAGTATCTCGCCCACCTGCTTCCCGAGGGCGGCCTGCGCGCCATGCCGCGGCTCTACACCCACGGAATGCTCGTCGCCGGCGATGCCGCCATGCTCATCAACAGCCTCCACCGCGAGGGTTCCAACCTCGCCATGACATCCGGCAGATTCGCCGCCGAGGCCGTCCTCCACGCCAGGGAGCGAGGCGACTTCTCCGCCGAAACGCTCGCCCACTACGGCCGGCTGCTCCGCCGAAGCTACGTCTTCAGGGATCTCCACAAGTACCGCAACCTCGCCCGCTTCTTCGAGACTCATCCCGAGTTCTTCACCCTCTACCCCGACCTCCTGAACGAGGCCGCTCGCGAGATGCTCACGGTCGACGGCGTCCCGAAGCGCCGCAAGCAGCGCAAGATCTTCTGGTCCGCGCTTCGCCGCCGCATGCCCTGGCGCATGGCGCTCGACTTCTTCAAAGCCTGGAGGTCCATCGCGTGAGTCAACATGCTGGGAAGAAGCACATGAAGCCACTCACCCTCGAACAGA
>DAOVEW010000048.1 GCA_030668755.1 Bacillota bacterium
GGCTCCGATGAGAATGGTGGGGACGACCATGACGACTGCAGCGGCAACGAGGGTCCAGCCGACGTTGCTCCAGAAGCCGGGCTGGAACCTGAAGAGCTTGATGCGCGGCAGGAGAAGGAAGGCGCCGAGGCTGGCGGCCCCAAAGACGCCGATGAGCAGCTCGAGAAGGACGAACCAGTGGAGCTGGCGGGGCGAGCGCGAGATGACGAACGAGTAGATGAGGCTGCCGATGGCGAGGCCCAGCAGATAGACACACAGCATTGCGCTGAACGCGAAGACGGTGCCATCGAAGAAGAACACGAGCAGGCGGGTCCAGAGGACCTCGTACGCGAGGGCCGCGAATCCCGAAAGCGCGAAGGCAATGAGCAGCCACTTGCCGGCGGCTTCGGGCAAAGCCTGACTTTGCACTGGAGCGGCGGAGGGATGCCACGAAAGGGATGGCGCGGCCCGCCCGCGCAATGACCAGTGGAGTGCGAAGGCCGCGGCGGCGACTGCGAGCCCCAGCACCGCGCCCGCCACGTTGGTGAAGCGAAGTCCGAGCGCCGGCATCAGCACGAAGCCGGCCGCGAAGGTTCCCACCACTGCGCCGAGCGTGTTCAGGCCGTAGAGGCGGCCGAAGTGGGCCTCCATGTCACGGTCGCGGCGCACCACGAAGCGAGCGAGGACGGGGAGAGTGCCACCGAGCAGCATCGCCGGCACGACGAGGAGCGCCGTGCTGAGCACGAGCCTGACGATGGTGAGGACTGCCGGGCTCTCGCCGGCCCGCTGGTAGATCCAGGTGTAGGCCGGCGTCAGCAGATCCATGAGGACGAAGGGCAAGAGCAGGGCGATGAGGGCGGCTCCTCCCTCCAACAGGCCGTACACGCGGAGAAGATCCGTCCGGCGCTCGGCCGCCCTCCCGTAGACCAGCGCGCCAATGGCGAGGCCTCCAAGGAAGACGGCGAGCACAACGCTCACCGCGTAGGTCGTGTTGCCGAACACGAACGACAGCATCCGCATCCACACGACCTCGTAGATCAGTGCGGCGACACCGGAGAAGAAGAAGAGCACGTAGATGACGATAACGGCCCACAGCGGCAGTCGGGTGTTTTCGTGTTGGTGGTTCATCTGCTCGGTCTGGTTCATGGCCGCAGGGGCTCCGGGCGCAGGCGGCGGCGGCTTTGCGGCGGGGCGAGGCAGTTCGGGGAGAGGCCGCCCGGGGACACGATCTGCGCCTACCTGGGCTGTGTGGAGAAGGTCAGGCGGCCGAAGCGCCCGGGGACGTGGAAGTTGGGCGGATCGGAGAGCGTGGGGGACCAACAGCTAAACTCGCCGCGCTCCGCGCGGTCTATGCGATAGAAGTTGGCCCGCCAGATTTCGCCGTCTGCGGGGGCATTACCGTCGCGGCCGATCTGCGAGAAGGGAAGCGCGACCTCAACGGTCCATCTGTCGTCCAGATCGCTGTGGTCGTCGAGAGTGCCGACCACTTGGACCGCGGAGTCGATGCCCTCGCAGTTCCAGGAGACGTCGGCCTTCATGAAGTGGCGGTCGCCGGACTCCGGGCATTCGATGGCGGCGTCGAACACAACGTTGTGCGGACTGAAGTTGAGCTCGTAGTAGCGCGTGACATCGCCGCACGATGAGATGAAGGCCTCGACGACCTCCTCCTCGTAGATGGGATCGTCGCGCTCGCGCATCGCGCCCCAGATATCGGTATCCACGCACACGAATGCGAGGTAGAGGTATTGGTCGTCCCAGCAGGCGCGCGCTTCGGTGGGAAGCTGGGGTTCGCCCTTGCCATCCACGAGGCGGAAGTCGCCGACGGGCTCGAGCTGCGCCCAGATGCTCTCGCTGAGATGGCCGTCGATCACCATTGGCTCTTGCGTGCGACGGCAGACGTAGGTCGGCAATTCTGTCATGCTATCACTCCCAGCGCCCCGGTCCGCGGTCTGCGGCTGCGCCGGCTCCGCGGGGGGCTCACCAGCGCCTTCGAGATCGGCCAAGGGGGCGATTGCGATGTCGTCGAGGCAAATGGCGCCAGCCGGCGTGCGGTCCTCTCGGATCTCCGCGAGGTAGATCGTTTCGAGGACGATCGGGGCTTTCGCGTTGTCCGGCAGCCAGGCGTCGAGCCGACGCCACTGCCCGGACCACCTAACGTGATGGGCCAGGTCGAGGATGAAGCTCGTCCCCCGGGCGTCGCGCACGCGGGCGCGCAGCCATCCGCCGCCACCGTCGCCGAGGACGGCCACCGAGATGACGTTAGTCTCTGGCAGAGGGAGGTTCAGGACTGCGTGTGCAGTGCGCGTACCGGAGCCCTGGGAGAAGTCGTAGTTGAGGGCCAGGCAGTGGTTGCCGGGGTGCTGCGGGTCCTGCGCGCGCTCGACCGCGCCCGGCGAACCGGCGGGGCCGGCCCGGTACGACCAGTCTCCGGGGACCTCGAAGTCCTCGATGATAGCGGTCTCGGCGCCGACGTCGGCCTGTGCTTGGCCGCAGACGTCTCCGACGTGCGCGGTGACGGTGAGGCGGCAGTCCTGGGAGGGTGCGTGGAGGAGCCCGGAAGCTTCGATGTGGGCCCCGGCCTCTGCCGGCGCACAGGTCCACGCGACGGCGCCCTGGGGAAGCTGAACCGGCTTGCCGGCCTCGTCGTAGGCATGGGCGCAGAACTGCTGGACCTGGCCGGGTTCCAGCCTTGCGCGCGCCGGTGTTACGACGACTTGGGTCGGTCCGGGCACAACGCGAATCACCATTGCCGCGCTGAGGCCGCCCAATCGAGCGATCACTAGACCGACGATGGGAGCGGTGACGTCGGCTGCTCGGAATAGGCCGGACTGGTCAAGCGTTCCGAGCGCCGCTGCGCATTCCCAGGCGACCTCCTGGGGCTGCACGGGCAGGGGGTTGTAGTATGCGTCCAGCCCGGTGGGGGTCAGTGCGAGGCTTTCGCCGCAGAGCACGGTCGCCGCGGATGGGGTGAGCGAGAGCTGTGTGGGCGGGCCGGATGGCGCGCTGCTGAACAGGCCGAGGCCGTTGGCTATGGCGCGCGGGAGGCCGCTTGAGGGGGAGTTGACCACGCGATCGCGGATGACCATGGTCGCAGAGCCCCCGCCGTCGAGGTTCATCGCCTCGGCGCAGCCGAGTTCGAGGAAGAGCTCCGCGAATTCGTACAGCGTCATGCCCTGGCTGTACCCGGGCTGCCGGCCGTCCACCGTAACGAGCACGAGCATCCCATCGCGAATGCCCGCGCCGGTTCTTGGGTGAGGGCGGGAGGCGAACCGATCCGCGAACCTCTCTTTGATGTGCTCCACCGAGACGAGGCCGTCTCGGACGAGCCGCGGGCCGCCGCCGACGGCCTGGCGAATCTCGCCGACGTCGGGGGCGATTCGAAGTGAGAGGGCGAGGGTGTCGCCGACGCGAACGCGGCGAAGTGCGTACGCGGAGACGCCGCGAGCGGCGAGCACAGCGCCGCTGGGTGGAATCCGTTGGGAGCCGGTCTTGGTGATGCTGGCGACCTTTGCCGTAATCTCGGCGTTGGGGCAGAGCGGCCCCGAGAGGCTGACGAGGGCGAACTGTGTGGTGTCCTCATCGGCGCGCGTTTCCTCGCCGAAACGCGGGGTAAAGACAACGAGGTCGGCGTAGCCGGGCGGACGGTTCACGGCAGCGATCTGGAGAAGGAGGTCGTCTGGGCCGCGGAGCCAGGCGTTGGCTCGAAAGCGGCCTATGTGAGCCGTACCGTCGGACAAGATGTAGAGCACGGACCGCGCCGGGTCGGGAAAGGTCACGAGTTGGCCGTCGAGGACATGCAGGCCGAGGGGGACGGCGGCGTAGTCGGCGCCCGCGAGTGCGAAGAAGTCGCCGTTAACAGCGGCGACCGGCCGCGCTGCGACCGATGCTTGAGCAGCGACCATCTCGGCAAGTGCCGCCCGCCCCATCGTCTCGCCGCCGCCGAGCAGCGCGCGCGGCTCCACGAACTCCTGGGAGAGGTCGGTCGCTACAACGTGGATGGCCCAGGGACCGGCGGGGCGGTAGATGTGTGTGTAGGTGGTGCCGGGCGCGATCGGCAGCGCCGACTCGCCCACGCAGACGAGCGGGAGCGACAGCAGCAGAACAAGCCCCAGGACTCCGAGAAGAACGGCGCGACGCCAGGTGCTCATCGCCAGCGATTCCTGTGGTCATCAATGCGATCAGCGCGACGGCCGGTAACTTCCCCGCCAGCGGGCAGTGCTCCTGCCGAGTGGCCGCGGGTGACGATCCGCAGTGACCCGCAGGGGCGCGGCGGCCAGCAACTCGGCCTTGACAGCACCCAGCGCTTGGTCGGAAACGGGCCGATCTGTGGAACAATGCTTGCTGGCAGCCTGAGCATTCCGCCCAACGGTGTTATTCCCACGGAGGTCGAGTATCGTGCAGAGGATGAGGCTGGTTGCCGTCACGGCAGGCCTGTACGTGACTTGGGTGCTGCTGACGGGCATCTGGTATACAGCGGGGAAGGCGCAGTCGGAGAAGCCTGCGCTGAGCAGTGCGATTCAGAGCGGCGACATCGCGACCGTACAGCGACTGCTGACGGAAGGGGCAGACCCGGACGGGGCCGGGGAGAAAGGGCCGACACCGCTTGCTATCGCCGCTGCATTCGACCGACTGGAAATGGTGCAGCTCCTGTTGGACGGGGGCGCGGACATGAACGCGAGAAACGGGGCTGCGGTGTTCGCCGGCGCCTATTGCCCGAATCCCGAGGCGCTGGAGTTGATGCTGGAGCGCGGGGCCGATCCGAATGTGAGCACCACTGTGGACCGGGGGAATGGCGCCTCAACGAGCGGCTACACCGCGTTGATGCGCGCGACGCGACTGGGCCGAAGTGAGAACGTGCGGCTGCTGCTGGAGGCGGGGGCCAGCGTGAACGCAGTGGATGGAGACGGCCGGACGGCGCTCCACCATGCGGCGGCAGCCGGCGAGGTGGAGGTCGCGGCTGCGCTGATCGGCGCGGGCGCCGATGCAAATGCCAGAGACAAGGGTGGCGCTACTCCCCTCCATCTGGCGCGCACGGCCGAACTGGCCGACGCGCTCTTGGCGCAGGGCGCCGACGTGAACGCGGCGACGGCCGCGGGCTGGACGGCCCTCATGTCGGCCTCTCTCCGGGGCAGCGCCGAATTGGTGGCGATATTGCTCGTCCGCGGCGCCAGAGTGAGGGCCGCCGGGCCCAACGGGTGGACACCGCTCCACTTCGCCGGGGCCAAGGGCCACGTCGAGGTGATGAAGTTGCTGCTGGCGGCCAGCGCGGACGTCAACGCCAGAGATGAGGCGGGAATGACGCCGCTGGCGGTGTCGAAGAGCACAGGCGGGGCGAAGCTGCTCCGGGAGCACGGGGCGGCAGAATAGCCTCCCACCCGCATTGCCCATATCAGCGAGTAGGTTTCCACTAGGGACGGCAAGAAACTGGCCCTAGGCGCATCGCAGCAAGGGTAGCAGCAGACATCGCAGGAGGCACCCGCTGGTGAAGGCAGAGACGAGCCGTTGCTGCGGCGGTCGGTGTACAGCCGCCTGGCGGGATACCCAGACACCAATGATGCTGACCGTCTGGCTCCAGACCCGGCGATGCGCTTGTGGTGCCACGCGTTCCGGCACAATGCGGTGAGGCTTGCCCTGTTCGTCCTCGCCTGCAGCCTGGGTAACTTCCTCCGGCGGCTGGCGCTGCCGAAGGAGATGGCACGTTGGAGCCTGACAAGTCTTCGCGAGAGACTAGTGAGAAGATCGGGACCAGGTTGATCCGTCACGCCTCGTGCCTAGCTTGCCAGCGGAAACAAGGTCCACAGAGCCTGACGACTGGCCGCAGCACCTGCCGCTCTCGGCTTCCGCGGCCAGATGTGCAGGTTCCACCACTTTGGATGGCAAAGTGTCGCTGCGAATGGATCACTGTTCAACCAACGATAGGAGTGCCCAGTCTGATATGGGTAATCCCGGAGGATACCGGCCGGCGCCCCCACTACGGCCTGCGCCGGACCGAAGGAGGACTACGGACATCGTGAAACGCGCCAGATCGCCTCTCCGTCTTCTCCTAGCACTGATCACTCCATGTCTCGCCACCGCAATCTGCGGCGCGGCGGAGAACGACGCTGACACCTTCGACGCTTTCGCTGTTTGGAAGCAGGGGGGCTTCCGCGGCGCGAACGTGATGCTCAACACGCTGCCGGAGGAACTGCGCGTGCTACGCTCCTGGGGCGCGAATCTGGCGGAGATAGCGGTCATGCATGTCTACGACCCAAATCCGCCGTACAGCTTCCGGCCCCGCGCGCTGGCGGAACTGGACAAGCTGGTCGAAGGAGCGGAGGGGGCCGGTCTGTTCGTCGTCCTCACCTGCCGGACGGGCCCGGGGCGCGAGGACTTTAACCGCAGCTACGAGATCTGGCGGGAGGCTGAAGCGCAGAGGGCCTACGCGCTCATGTGGCAGCGCCTGGCCTCTCACTACCGGGATCGCAAGTCCATCGTCGGATATGATCTGATGTGCGAGCCACACCCGGACGACGAGGCCGACAAGCCTCTGGGCGACTGGAACGCGCTGGCGAAGAAGCTGACCGAGGCCATCCGCCAGGTCGACCCTGATACGCCGATTCTGGTGAACTCCATCGGCTGGGGCTACCCCCAGCTCTTTGACTCTCTGAAGCCTACAGGTGACCCGCGTACGGTTTACGTCGTGCACTTCTACAGCCCCAAGAGGTACACGCATCAGAGGCCGCGCAGACTCGTCCCCTACCCGGGGGTAGTACCGGCACACGTGGAGCCGGAGCAGTATTGGGACAAGAAAACCATAGAGAAAACGCTTGGCACCGTGCGCAGCTTCCAGCAGAAGCACAATATGCCCATCTTCGCCGGTGAGTTCGGATGCGTGCGCTGGGCCCCCGGCGCGCTCCAATTCTTGCGCGACCAAATGGACCTGTACGAGCAATGGGACTGGTCCTGGGCCTATTG
>DAOVEW010000079.1 GCA_030668755.1 Bacillota bacterium
GACGACCCTGCCCTTCCAGCACAGCCTCTGGCCGGCCGTCGCGCGGGCGGCCGCACGGGCCGGCGCCCCGCGGGGGGGAACTCCGCCGTATGCCTGGCAGTGCACCCGCGCGCAGATGTCCGCGCCCTCGGCCGTGTGCCCGCCCAGATGACACAGGGCGTACGTCCGCGCGGCGATGGCCTGCGCCTTCAGCGCAGCCGGAGGGAAGTACGACGGCATCTCCGAGGCCACCACGCCCGCTGCGTAGGTTTCCAGGTCCACGTGCTCCACAACTCGGAGCCCTCCGGGTGCAGAGACGATGTGGAGCATACCCGGGTACACGCCCCGCCGCCCCCATCCCCCCCGCACCGACAGCACGGTCCCGCGATCATCCCCCACCGGAGCGATTCGCAGCGAGCTCTTCGTCAGGCGCACTCCAGGCCCCGTCAACCGAACGCGGTCTCCCGACGGCGTCAGCGTGAGCTTGGCCCCGCTGGAGACGACTGCCAGCCGCGCCCCGCCCTCGGCTTCTTCGATTGCGACGTCCGTCTGAGGCCGCAAATGGAGGGTCGAAACACCGCTGGCGACCAGCACTCGCATGGGCCGCTCGCCGGCCGCATACGGCCGCACCTGGTCGGCCGTGACCTCCTTCGGCAGCGCGCCGAGGGAGCTGAGATGAAGATACAGGAGCGCCGCGCACGCCCAGGATGATCCGGTCATGGGTCCCTCTCCCGCGGGGCGACAAGCCAGCCTGGGAGGCCGGCTGCGCTGTCGAGAACGTCGTCCGCGCCCGCCCGCCGCAGCCTCTCCTCAGAGCTGCTCCCGGTCTTCACGCCCACGCAGAACCGGACCCCGGCGGCCCGGCCGGCCTCCATGTCGTACACGTGGTCGCCGACGACCACGGCCCGGTCGGCGCGGCCTCCGAACGGCGCCAGCGAGCGAACCACGTGGTCGGCGTCCGGCTTCACTCGCGCTACGTCGTCGCGCGTCAGCACCAGGTCGTACTCACAGAGCCCGCGTAGAACGAGGGCGGTCGCCGCGCGGCAGTTCCGCGTGATCAGCGCAACCGCGACCCCGCTCCCGCGAAGACAGCGGAATGCCTCTCGAATCCCGGGCACCAGCACGGCCTCCCGCGCCGCCTTCAGCTCCAGCGCACAGACCGCTCCCTCCGCCTGCTCACGGAACTGCCCACCGCTCTCCCCCAACTGCCGTTCCACCTCGGCCATGCGTTCGACGATCCCGCGGATCCCAATGGCATCGGCCTCCACGCCCCATCTGCGCGCCGCGGCCGCAACCGCGGCCCGCATACCATCGTAGTCATAGGGGCACGTTGCGACGGTTCCGTCCACGTCGAAGACGGCCACCTTCACCGGCATCTGCTGAAGCGTTCGGCCGCCGGGCGGATCTCCCCGCGCGCCCGGCCGGCGCCTATGGCCCTCGCCGCACGATGAGGGTGGCATTGTGGCCGCCGAACCCGAAGGAATTGGTCATGGCGATTCGGACTGGAAGCTCTCTGGCCTCGTGGGGCACGTAGTCCAGGTCGCATTCCGGGTCCGGCGTGTCCAGGTTGATGGTGGGAGGCACCACACTATCGCGAGAGGCCGCCAGGCATGCGATCAGCTCCACCGCCCCCGTTGCGCCCAGCATATGGCCGGTTACGGACTTGGTGGAGCTGCACGGCACGCGGCCGGCCCGCTCCCCAAACACCCGCTTCAGCGCCAGCGTCTCCGCCGGGTCGCCGGCGATGGTAGCGGTGCCGTGTGTGTTAACATGGTCTACGTCATCTGGAGAGACCGCGGCGTCCCGCAGCGCGGCCTCCATGGCGCGCGCCATCCCGTCCCCGTCGGGACACGGCTGCGTGATGTGGTAGGCGTCCGCGCTCATCCCGTACCCGATGATCTCCCCGTGGATCGGCCCGCCCCTGCGGCGCGCGTGGTCCAGCTCCTCCAAAATCACGATCCCCGCGCCCTCGGCCATGACGAACCCGTCGCGATCGCGTTCGAAGGGGCGGCTGGCCCCCCCTGGATCGTCATTCCGCCTCGAAAGCGCCCGCATGGCGCAGAATCCGGCGAGGGCCAGAGGCGACACGGCGGCCTCGGCCCCGCCGGCGATCATCGCGTCTGCGTCGCCGCGCCGGATGATCTCGAATGCATCGCCGATGGCGTGCGCGCTGCTCGCGCAGGCCGTCACGATCGCTGTGTTGGGGCCTTTTGCGCCGAACCGCATCGCCACGCGGCCGGAGCCCATGTCCATGATCATCATGGGGATGAAGAAGGGGCTGATACGACTCGGCCCTTTCTCCACCAGGACGCGGTGCTGGGCCTCCCAAGTCCAGGTGCCGCCGATGCCCGAGCCAATGAGCACCCCGACCCGGTTCGCGTCGGACTTCTCCATATCCAGACCGGAGTCATCCATCGCCATCTTCGCCGCAGCGATGGCGAACTGGACAAACCGATCGGTGCGTCGCACCTCGCGCGGCTCCATCCATTCGGCCGGATCGAAGTCCTTCACCTCGCCGGCCACCCGCGAGCTGTACGCGGAGGCGTCGAACAGGGTGATCTCACCGATGCCCGACCGCCCGGCGCGCATCCCCTCCCAGGTGGGCTTGACCCCGATCCCCAGCGGAGTGACAGCGCCCAGGCCCGTGACTACAACACGTCGCTCCATGGCTGCTCCCGGGGGGCAGTTGCGCGGCTCAAGCGCCCGTCGCATCGGTCAGCCCAGGCCGCTACCCGCCCCCCTTGTGGGCCTCCACGTACTTGACGACATCGGCGACGGTCTTGATCTTCTCTGCTTCCTCTTCTGGGATGTCGGGAAGCTCGAACTTCTCCTCGAGGGCCATGAGCATCTCCACCAGCGTGAGCGAGTCGGCCCTCAGGTCTTCCTCAAACGAGGAATCTACGTTGACGGCCGACTTCGCCACATCGAGCTGCTCGGCGACTACTGCGCGGACCTCTTCCAAGAGGGCTTCGTCCATGCCTAGGTACCTCCCTGGGGCTGTATGCCGTGCTGCAAAAACAGTGGCTGCAGGTTCGCTTCCGACCCCGCCTGTCCTTCCACCGGACTAGACGGATATCACATATGCATCCCGCCGTCAACCTTCAGCACCTGGCCTGTGATATAGCTTGCCGCGTCGGATGCCAGAAAAGCAACGGCATCGGCGACGTCTTCCGCTGTGCCCAGCCGTCCGAGCGGGATGAGCGACGAGAGCTTATCGCGCGCCTGCTCCCCCAGCTTATCGGTCATCGGTGACGCGATGAAGCCGGGGGCAATGGCATTGACGGTGATGCCCCGCGGCGCAAGCTCTCGCGCCATGGACTTCGTCAGCCCGATCAGCCCTGCCTTGGATGCCGAGTAGTTCGCCTGCCCCGCGTTCCCCATAAGGCCGACCACCGATGCCATATTGATGATGCAGCCTGACCGCTGCCGCAGCATCACCTTGGCGGCCGACCGGCTGCACAGGAACGCGCCTGTCAGATTCACCTCCAGCACCGACCGCCACTGCTCCTCCGTCATGCGCACCAGCAACCCGTCCCGCGTGATTCCCGCGTTGTTCACCAGCACGTCGAGCCGGCCGAACTCCTCCACGCTCTGCTTCACGACGGCCGCCACCTGGTCGGCCTCTGTCACGTCCCCAGGCGCCACGAGCGCCCGCCCGCCAATACCCCGCACTTCCTCGGCAACTCCCTCCAGCTCATCTTTCCCCTCCGCGATGTCGTTCAGCGTAACCGGTCCGCAGCGCGCAAGCCGCAGCGCAATCACTCGTCCGATCCCGCGCCTGGCCCCCGTCACCAGCGTCACTAATGCTTGCTCGGGAGAGGCGTCATCCGATTTCGCAGTCACGGTTTGACCTCCTCAAGCAGTTCTTGCAGTTGCTCCGGAGTCCCGACCGCCACCGCCCGCGCGTCCGCCGAGATGCGCGCTGTCAGGTTCGTCAGCACCGCGCCGGGTCCCACCTCCACGAAGAGACTTGCCCCGTCCTCGATCAGACGTCGGACGGACGCCGTCCATAACACCGGGCTGGTCATCTGCTTCGTCATCGCCTCCCGGACCCCGGCCGCGTCGCTTACGGGTTCGGCGGTGGCATTGGCCACCACGGGCGCCTTCGGGTCCTGGACCGGTGCCTCGGCGACCAGGGCGGCGAACGCGCGCGCTGCGTCCTCCATGAGCGGAGAGTGAAACGCGCCGGACACCCGCAAGGAAATCGTCCTGCCCCCCGCCCGCTTGGCGAGCTCGCCCACCTTTGCCAGCCCCTCCGGCTGCCCGGAGACGACAACCTGCCCCGGACAGTTGAAGTTGGCCGCCACGACCACCGCACTCCTCCCGGCCTCCGCGCACATCTCGACAACCTGCCTGTCGGCCAGCCCAATCACCGCCGACATGCCCCCCGGGTTGCGCTCGGCGGCGTCCTCCATGATCTCGCCCCGACGCCGCACCAGACGCACCGCCGATTCGAAGTCCAGGGCTTCGGTCGCGACCCAGGCGCTGAACTCGCCCAGGCTGTGGCCCGCCACCATCTGCGGCAGCACGCCCCGCTCTCGCAGCACAGACAGCCAGGCGACGCACGTCGTCAGCAGCGCGGGCTGCGTTACGTCCGTTCGGCTCAGCAGGTGGTCGTCTGCGCGGACGCAGATGTCCGCGAGGTCGAGGCCGAGCACCTGGCTCGCGCGCTCGAACACTGCGCGGGCGGCGGACTCCCCATCCAGCAGCTCGGCCGCCATGCCGGCCTTCTGGGAGGCCTGGCCGGGAAACACAAAGGCGATTCGGGACCCCCCGGACCTCACCATCGCACCAGCATAGACCCCCAGCTCAGCCCCGCCCCGAAGCTGGACAACAGAACGTGGTCTCCGGATTTGATGCGCCCCCCCCGCACCTCCTCGTCGAGCGCCAGGGGTATGGACGCGGCCGACGTGTTGCCATAGGACTCCAGGTTCCGCACGAACCGCTCGTACGGGAGGTTGAGGCGCTTGGCCGCGGCATCTATGATGCGCAGATTCGCTTGGTGGGGAATGACCAGATCTACGTCGCTCATGGACAGCCCCGCACGCTCTACTACTTCCAGTGAGGACTGGGCCATCGCACGCACGGCGAACTTGAACACCTCCGGCCCGTTCATCGTCAGGTAGTGCAGCCGCTTCGCCACCGTCTCTTCGCTCGTCGGCATCAGCGAGCCGCCCGCGGGGATCTTCAGCGCGTCCGCATTGGTTCCGTCGTTGCCGAGCGAGTAGGTCAGAATACCACGGCCATCTTCCACCGGACCCAGAATCGCCGCGCCCGCCGCATCCCCGAACAGCACGCACGTGTTCCGGTCTTCCCAGTCGGCAATCTTCGACAGGGTCTCGGCGCCGATGATCAGCGCGTGCTCGTACCTCCCCACCCCGATCATCTCCCGCGCCACCGCGCAGCCGTACACGAACCCCGTGCACCCCACCAACATGTCGAAGCCCGCGGCATACCCGGCCCCGAGTTCATGCTGGAGGAGCGACGCCGTGCATGGGAAGAACATGTCGGGCGTGACGGTCGCGACAATGATCAGATCGAGCTGGCCCGCCTCCACCTGCGCGCTCTCGAGTGCCTGTTGCGCGCTCAGCAGCGCAAGCCGCGAGGTCGGCACATCCGGCTCGGCGATGCGCCGCTCCACGATCCCGGTCCGCGTGCGGATCCATTCGTCCGAGGTGTCGACCATCTTCTCCAAATCGAAGTTGGTCAATACCCGCGGCGGAGTGTATGAGCCGGTTCCGATTATGCCGACGGCCCGCGACTTACCCTTCAATCTCGCTGCTCACTGTCAGTCCAGATCCTGCCCGACCCCGCTCTCGACGGCGCGCATCTCCGTCCCGCTTCGAGAAGCGATCAGCTCCTCGACCACGCCTTGGTCGGCCAGCCTGCTCGCCATGTGCAGCGCGCTGCTGACCGCCGCAGGCGTCGAACGCCCGTGGCCGATGATGCAGATGCCCTTCACTCCCACCAGCAGCGCTCCTCCATAGGAAGCATAGTTGAGCTGCCTCGAAATGTCGTGCAGCGTCGGCCGCAGCAGCCACGCGCCCACCCGCCGCCACCAGCCCACGTCGAGTCGCTCCTTCAGCATGTTCCAGAACAGCTCCGCATACCCCTCCGTTGCCTTCAGGATCGCATTCCCGACGAAGCCGTCGCATACGACCACGTCCACTTCACCCTGC
>DAOVEW010000213.1 GCA_030668755.1 Bacillota bacterium
TCGCAGAACAGAGTCCGCCACACGAAGCAGGCCGCCGCTGCGAGCCCTGACGACCAGATCAACCCGTTCAGCCACCGCGGCGACCGCCGCGTGAGGTCTCGCCCTCCGGCCATTCTTCCGACTCCCCAGGAGGAATTGCCAGAGCAATCGCTGGAAAGCGCTGCTCCGTGCAGAGGAAATGCCTCGCGCGGGGCAGCCGTTCTCATCGCCTACTTTGCCAGCGCCTTCCGCTCTCGCTGGTGCGCCTCTTGCCGCGCCTCTCGATAGAGGCGGTCCGCGATCTCCTCAATCGGCGCCCTATCGTCCGTCAGCGGTGCGCCCAGGCCGTCGATCACCGAGATATGCGGCGGCGTGTCGGCCGCGACATCTTCCGCAATCGCCGTCAGTCCCTCATGCCCCACCATCTCTGCGCTGCCGACGATGTTATCGGGCGAGGCCTGCTCACCGCCGGCGAGCAACACGGCTCCCGACCCTCTCGACATCCCCGTGACCACGTATACCGACGGGAAGACCGTCTCTACCGTCGCAACGACCCGCCGCAGAAGCTCCGCATCGCCCGGACGCCACCAAGCCACATTGACCGAGAGCACGCCTCCCGGCGTCATGTGTTCTCGCAGTGTCTCGAAGAACTCCCTCGTCACGAGGTGAAACGGGATGTCCGACCCCTGGTAGGCGTCGATCACCACCCAGTCGTAGCGCCGCCTGGAGCCGGCCAGGAACGCGCGCCCGTCGCTAACGTGGACCCTGAGGTTGGGCTCATTCATCTCGAAGAAGCGTCGCCCCAGGTCCACGATCGCCGGATCTACCTCCACCCCGTCTATTGCCACCGGCCCATACGCCTGTGTGATCTGTTTGGACACCGTGCCTGCCCCCAGGCCTATGATCAGCACGCTGTGAAGCCACTTCCCCGGCGGCTCCGGCCGCAACAGCGGCCCCAGCAGAAGATAGTCGAAGTACTCGTGGGTCCGAAACTCGCCCGGCGCATAGCACGAGAACGCTCCCCAGTCCACCACCAGCAGACGCGCATCCCCTGTATCCACGACCTGCAGGTAGTTGTATGCCGACTCCTCCCTCGCAATGGCCCCCTCCGCCAGCGCAATCGGCGGAAGCGGTATGGCCAGCGCCAGCCCGGCCAGCACAACCATCGGCAGGAATCGCAGCCTCCCCAGCAGTAGCACAGCCGCCACCACCAACAGCACGCCGAACACCATGATCGATCGCCTGACCCCCACCGCTGGAATCGTCACCAAGACCGGCACAAACGTCCCCACAACGCTGCCAATCGCCGACACGGCGTAGATGCGCGCGGACACCCGTCCCGTTTGCCCGAGGTCCGTGATGCTCAGCTTCATGGCATACGGACACACACACCCCAGCAGCACAGTTGGTATCGAGAAGAGGGCAAAGGTCCCGAGGAGGGATGCGAACAGCAGACCCGCCCGCGGCGTCAAGCTCCACGCCGCCTCCAGGATTGGCTTGCTCACCACCGGCACCAGCAGAATCAGCACCCCCGCCGCCATCACCAGCCCGCCCAGCACTCTCGCGGAGGTGTAGCGGTCGGCGAGACGCCCGCCCAGGTAGTAGCCAGCCGTCAGGAAGGCCAAGACCAGACCGATAAGGCTGGTCCACACCGACAGCGTGCTCCCGAAATAGGGAGCGATCAGCCGCGATGCTGACATCTCCAGCCCCATCACGGCCACGCCGCTGGAGAAGACCAACCAGATCAGGGCCGCCCTCAGAAAGCGATCTCCGACCTTTCGCCTGGTCCCCTCGCCCTCTCCTCCCGGACACACAGCACGGTCTCCTTCTGCCCGCACGGCACTGCAGCGCCCTCCCGCGTCGAGCAGTCAGATCTCAGTTGCACCGCTTATGGAATCGCCCGACCCCGGCGATCCGGGCCGGGCGCAAGCGCGTCTTACTCGACCGTCACACTCTTCGCCAGGTTCCGAGGCTGGTCGATCTCTCGGTTCCACAGGTCCGCAACATAGTACGCATAGAGCTGCATCGGAATGCCCGCCAGCACCGGTGACAGCACCTCCTCAGTCTTCGGGATCGGTATCACGTCGTCGGCGTACTTGGCGATCTCCTCATCGTTCTCGTTCGCCACCGCTATCACCTTGCCGCCGCGCGCCCGGATCTCCTGAAGGTTGCCCAGGGCCTTCTCGTACTGCGGCCCCTCCACAACGGCCGACAGCACGGCGACCTCTTCGGTCACCAACGCCAGCGGACCGTGCTTCATCTCACCGGCCGCATAGCCCTCCGCGTCGAGATAGGCTATTTCTTTGATCTTCAGAGCCCCCTCCATCGCACTGCAATAGTGCGCGCCGCGACCCAGGTAGAGGTACCGCATGATGTGCTGGTGCTTTTTGGCGAGCTTCTTGATGTGGTCTGCCTGCTCCAGGGTCCGCTCCGCCAGATCGGGGAGCTGCTTGATTCCCCTCAGCAGGCGCCGCGCCACGCGCGGCGTGACGGCCTCTCGCACCCGGCCCAGGTGAACGCAGAAGAGCAGCATCGCCAGAATCTGGCTCGTGTACGCCTTTGTTGACGCCACACCGATCTCCGGCCCCGCGTGGATGTACAGCAGACCGTCCGACTCGCGCGCCACGGAGCTCCCAATAGCGTTCGTGATCGCCAGCAGCTTCGCGCCCTGCCGATGCGCCATCCGCATTGCCTGAAGCGTATCGGCCGTCTCTCCCGACTGGCTGATCGCGATCCCGAGCGTGTTCTTGTCGAACACGCACTCCCGGTGCTGGAGCTCCGAGGCCACGTCCACGATCACAGGCACGCCGCACACCTTCTCGATAGCGTACTGCCCGGCCATCCCCGCGTACGAAGCGGTCCCACAGGCGATCACTGCGATCTTCTTTACTCGTCGCAAATAGCCATCACTCAGCCCCAGCCCCTCCAGCTTAAGCGCCATCTCGCGCCCCACGATCCGGTCCCCGATCGTCTGCCGCAGCGCGTGCGGCTGCTCGAAGATCTCCTTGATCATGAAGTGCTTGTGTCCGCCCTTCTCTGCCATCTCCGCATCCCACTCGATGTGGAACACAGGCTTCTTCACCGGCTTCCCGGACAGCGTCTTCACCTGTACGCCGTCCGCCCTCAGCATCACCATCTCCCCGTTGTCGATGAGATATGCCTGCCGAGTGTACGCGATTATCGCCGAGGGGTCAGAGGCGACGAAATTCTCGCCCTTCTTCTCCCCAAGGCCAACGATCAGCGGGCTGTACTGCCGCGCCGCAACCAGAAGGCCGGGCTCGCGGTCCGACATCGCCACCACCGCGTACGAGCCCTTCACCTCCTTCAGCCCCCGGCGCACCGCCTTCTCCAGATCGCCGTCGTAGTACTTCTCGAACAGGTGCGCCAGCGTCTCGGTATCGGTCTCCGAGCGAAACGTGTGACCCTCGGCCTCGAGCTGCTCCCGAAGCTCGAGGTAGTTCTCGATGATACCGTTGTGTACCACCGCGAGGTGCCCTTCGCAGTCCGGGTGTGGGTGCGCGTTCTTCGTTGACGGCGGCCCGTGCGTCGCCCACCGCGTGTGCGCGATCCCCGATCTCCCCTCGGGCTTGTTCCCCTCCAGCAAGGCCGCCAGATTCGCGATCTTCCCCTTCGACCTCACCAACTCGATCTTCCCATCGACAGACACGGCCACCCCAGCCGAGTCATAGCCCCGGTATTCCAGCCGCCGCAGACCCTCCAGCAGCACTTCAACTGTGTCGCGGCCGCCGATATACGCCATAATGCCACACATAACTTCGAGACCTCCTCCAGGACGATGATCCCCCTCGCACCCCGCCTCGGGTGGATTCAGAGAACCTTCTCGTACACCTCAACCACACGCGCGGCCATCCGCCCGGCCGAGAAATCTTCGGCACGCACCCGCGCCTGACCTGCCAGCCGCTCGCGCAACTCCCTCGATTCCAGGACTTGCAGCAGCCCCTCGGCCAGCGACCCGGCATCCGGCTCCACCAGTAGCCCGTCCACGCCGTCTCTTATGACGTCCTCGACCGCGCCCGACCGCACGGCCACCGGGGGGCATCCCAACGCCATTGCCTC
>DAOVEW010000404.1 GCA_030668755.1 Bacillota bacterium
ATCGCCCTCAGGTCCTCTCAGAACGGAATGGGTGTTGACACGCCGGAGGACCTTGCGCGCGCGCAGCGGATGTGGCAGGTGGGCGAGGCGCTCTAGCCGCTGCGGCGATTGGAGGGCAGCGCGGTGGAGCAGAGACAGGAGACCGGTGACCTCCGGATCTTGAGCGGCAACGGCAACCCCGCGCTGGGCCGGGCGATCGCCGATCATCTCGGCCTTCCGCTGGCCGATATGCAGGTGTCGCGGTTTGCGGACGGCGAGATCCGGGTTGGCATAGACGAGAGCGTCCGCGGGGCCGATGTGTTCCTGGTGCAGCCGACCTGTCCGCCCAGCTCCGAGAACATCATGGAGCTGCTGATCATTCTGGACGCGCTCAAGCGCGCGTCCGCGAGGCGCGCGACGGCGGTTATCCCCTACTATGGCTACGCGCGGCAGGAGAAGAAGCTAAAGCCTCGCGAGCCGATCTCCGCGAAGCTCCTCGCTGACCTCATCTCCACGGCCGGCGCCGACCGCGTGCTCACGGTGGACCTGCACGTGCAGTCCATCCAGGGCTTCTTCGACATTCCCGTGGACCACAGCCCTGCGGGGCCGATCCTTGCGCAGGACCTCCTGGCGCGTTCCTTTACGGGGCCGGAGACAGTGGTGGTGTCGCCGGACGTGGGGGGAGTGGGGACGGCGAAGGCCCTCGCGGACCGGCTGGGCGCGTCGCTGGCCATCATCGCGAAGCGGCGGCCCGATCCGAACCTGGTGCAGATCGTGCAGCTCATCGGAGAGATGGAGGGAAAGCGGGCTATTCTTATCGACGACATCATCGACACCGGCGGCTCAATCGTCTCCGCGGCCGAGATGGTGGCCGAACGCGGCGCCTGCGAGATCTACGCGTATGCGACGCACGCGGTGTTATCCGGGGACGCCGCGGACCGCCTGGAGGCGGCAGAGATACGGGAAGTCGTGGTGACGGACACGATTCCCCTTCCTGCCGTCAAACGCCGAAAGAAGATCCGGGTGTTGTCGCTGGCCCCCATCCTCGCTGAGGCGATAAGGCGGGTGCATGGCAATCTATCTGTGTCTACGATCTTCGACCGCTACTGGCACGACGACAAGAAGTAGCGGGGCGCGGCGGGGCGCCGCCGTTGGAAGGCGGGAGAGCGCCGTTCGGAGGGCAGAGCAATGTCGGGCTTTCGGGCTGACAAACGGCATCTGAAGCGCGAGAAGAAAAAGCCGAAGAAGAACATCAAGGAACGGCGAAGGGAGAAGCGCGAGAAGAGGCTTCAGCGGGAGAAGTTCGGCGAGACGTAGCTCGCGGCTCCCGCTCGCGCCCTTTACTCGTTGTCCTTCTGCTGCTCTGGCTGCCGCTCGGTGAGAACCTCGGGCTCGGCCGTTTCCTCGACAACGACGCCTTCCTCTTCCTCGACCGGGGCCGCTTCCTCGATCACAGCCGGCGGCGAGATCACGATGACGACGTCGTCCTCGGCCGTGACGATTCTTACGCCCGGGGACACGGGCAGGTCCCTGACGCGCAGGCTGTTCCCAATCTCCAGCGCCGAGACGTCGGCCTCGATGCGGTTGGGGACGTCCGATGGGAGGCACTCGACGATGACTTCGTGAGTGAGGTGCTCCAGGATGCCGCCGATCTTGACGCCGGGGCTCTCTCCCACACGGATGACCAGCACCGGCGTCTGAATGCTCTCGCTCAGCGAGGTGCGGCGGAAGTCGATGCTCATCAGGCGGCGCTCGATGAGATCTCGCTGGACCTCCTTGATCATGACGGTGGCATCTTTGTGCTTGCTTTGCGTCCCCCCCTCGATCTGCAGCGTGATGAGGCTGGAGTAAAGAGCATTGTCCGGAACCGCGCGGCGGAAGGTCGCCTCGTCCACCGCCAGCGCCAGCGGCTCGGCGGCCCGGCCGTAGACCACGGCCGGGATCTTCCCTTCCTTGCGGAGCCGGCGACTCGCGGTCTTACCGACCTCCGAGCGCACGGTGACGGGCAGCTCGATCTGCTGACCTCTCATATGGGGACACTCCTTCGTCTGCGATGGATGTCTTTCGCTTGCCGGCAGTAAGTATAGCACAAAACGAGGGTGGGTCGGCAATGGTGAGGACGGGGTGCGAGCAAGAATCCCAGGTTGGGGCCAGGGGGAGATGTGTCTGTGCGTGACAGCGCGCGCGGGCGGCGGGCCTGCAAAGGGTGCGAGGATGACGGTGGTGAGCTGGCCTGGAAACACGCTGATGTATGTTAAGCGCCGGAGGCGCTGCCGTCATCCTCGCCAGAAGTGCAGAATCCGCACCTTCCAAGCCTGCGCGACTCGGAAGGAGCGGATTGTGTTGCTGAATCAACTGTTCCATGCTTGGACGGGATGTCGGAGTGGTGAGATCGCGCTTCTTGTAGCAGGGCTGGCACAAGGATGGGTGCTGGGGTCGGATCGGGAGGAGCGTGGGGATGAGCGAGCTATGGAATAATCCGGGCGGGCGCGCAGGTGCGGCCGCGCTCCGGGCGCGGCCGGCGCGGGCATGGGAATGCCCGCCAAGCAGGGGTTGAAGAGCTA
>DAOVEW010000125.1 GCA_030668755.1 Bacillota bacterium
CCACCTACGATGAGGCCATCCGCTTCGGCCGCCGCCGCGTCAAGGTTTACCTCCTCGACTGAGCTGCCCATCGAGCACTGCGTCGAACCCCGCAGCTGGGCTCTCCAGCCGCGCCGGCGCGCACTGCCCTTCTCGTCCACAGAAGGCCGCCGATTGCAATATGGCCCGCGACTATATCCTGAACTCGACCACAGCCGAGACGCCGACGCCTTTCGCGCGGTCGGGGCTCCCCGTGGCCTTGTCCGTCGTCGCCGGCACGAGAAGCTGGGCTCGGCCGCTGCCAAAGCGGCCCTCCACCTGGATGACCGCCTTCACCCGCTGCACGTTCTCGGGATTTCCGACCACCTGCGCGGCCCCGACGTATCCCCCGCCGCCGAGGGAAAGAATCGGAACGACCTTCGTTGCGCCCTGGGCCGCCGCCTCCCGCTCGCCGAGCGCGCTCGTGATGAAGCTGTCGATCTGATCGTCGTACTGGGTCACCAAGAAGGCAACGCCGCCGACCTTCAGGATGTCGCCCAGGTCTATGGCGTACGCCTTCGTCGCCGCCCACCCGAATCCGAGCAGGCCGACCAGCACGAGTATCACAGCAATCAATCTCACCATTGTCATCGTGTCTTCCTCCCCTATCGCCTGCTCAGAAGTTGAGCACCTTCACATCCGCCAGGGCCCACACGCTCACGCCCTGCACTCGATTCAGCTTCGTCACGCTGATGGTGGACACAGGAATGTAGGCGTAGATCCTCCCGATGTTCCGGAAGTCCAGCCGCAACTGCGCGACACCCTTGACCTTCTCGACCTGGCCGGCTGGGCCCGCCACCTGCGCGAAGCCGATTCGTACACCCTCACGCTCCAGGCTGAATATCGGCACCCACTTCTGCGCCGTTCCCGTCCAGTCGGGAGCCTTCGGCTCTGGAGGCGCCGCGACCGCGGTCGGCACCGCAGTCCCCTGGGCAGGAGACGGGCCTTCGACCTGGGGACCCGACCCCGTCTGCTCTTGCGGGCCGGTATCCTCCGCGGGGGCCGCCCCGGCCAGGGATTCCTCCGCCGGCTCCTCCTCCGGGGGCGTCAGCCCGCGCGCAAGCAGGATGTTGTCGCGCCACAGCTTCGCCAGCGCGTCCGGAGTCGCACCATGGGCCTCGGCCTCGGGCTCATAGACGGCGACGATGAGGCGGTTCGCGACGAACACACCATGGCCGGAAGCCACCGGCCCATCCTGCACGTCTTCAGCAGTCACTTCCTCCGACAGCGCGCCGCGCAGGCGGTTGGCCACGATCTCGGCCCGCTCGAGGGGCGTGTACCCCCCGGCGGAGGTACGCACCACGATCACCACTCGGTCCTCGATCAGCACCTCTGCCACCCGCGCCCCATCGCGCTCCGCCGAGCGAAACGAGACTGCGGCGCTCGAAAGGGCAGTCGCCGCGACGAGCGCGGCAAGCAGACCCAGCCCGACGGCGAGCGGCACCTTCAGACGTTTGCTCATCAGCTCACGCTCCTTGCTCAGTGAATTCACCCAGCATTATACCTGACCCACCCGTGACGAGAAAGCACTTTCCATGCCGGCAAGAGCGGCCCTGTTGTGCTCTTGCCCCATCGCCGGAGGTGCCGGGGGAGCAGGTCCGCGCTTGCGAGGCACCGAATCGGTCAGTCGCGGAGGGCGCGATGGCCGAGCACGGCCGGCCGTTCCTCGGCCTCAGCCGACACAACATGAAGGACTACCTCGTCCGCCGCCTCCGTCCCGGCGGCGGGACCCGGCCCGAGCTTCTCCTGCTCGAAGATCGAGGGGTTCAGGCGGTCGTCAAGGACTACCTGCCCACGGGCATCCTGCTGCGCGCTCTCGTCGGCCCCTGGCTCATATCCCGAGAAGAGCATATCTACCGCACGCTCGACGGAGCGCCCGGCGTGCCCGGCCTCATCGGCCGGATCGACCGGTGGGCACTGGCCGTGGAGCACATCGAAGGCCGGAGTTGCGCCGATTTTCCCGATGGCAGTCTGCCTCCGAAGTTCTTCGAGCGACTCCGCGAAGTGGTAGGCGGCATACACGCGCGTGGTATTGTCCATTGCGACATCAAGAATCGCGCCAATATCGTGGTGACCGAAGACCTTCAGCCATATCTGGTGGATTTCGCCTCCGCCTTCAGCCGAGAGGGCGCGCCGGGACCGCTGCGTCGCTTTGCGTTCGAACGTTTCCGGGTGGACGACCTGCGCGCCGTTGTGAAGGCCAGGATTCTCGTGGGCCGCATCGGCGACGAGGCCGACGCCGACTTCGCCTTCCGCCACGGCGCCGCGGAGCGCGCAGTGCGCGCAGTGCGCGACGCGGCGCGCTGGATCTTCAAACGCCTGGCCGGCGGCTAGGAAGAACAGTGGAGCTCAAGATAGGGGCCTGCACACTCCACATCGTCGAGGGCAATATCTGCGACCGACAGGTCGATGCCGTCGTCAACGCGGCCAACAACCAGCTCTGGATGGGAGGCGGCGTCGCCGGAGCGATCAAGCGCCGAGGCGGCGCCGAGATAGAGCGGGAGGCCGTCGCCAAGGGCCCGATCGCCATTGGCGAGTCCGTGGTCACCGGCGCGGGCGCACTGGCCGCGCGACACGTGATACACGCCGCCGTCATGGGACGCGACTTGACCACCAATGCCGACTACATCCGCCGGGCCACGCTCTCGGCCCTGGCCCGCGCGAAGGAGCTCAATCTGGGGAGCATCGCTTTGCCGGCCCTCGGGACGGGCGTCGGCGGCTTTCCCCTGGCCGACTGTGCCGGCGTCATGCGCGATGCCCTCGCCGAGCACGCCAACGCCGGCACGACCCTCAAGACGGTCGAGTTCGTGCTGTTCGGCCGCGATGCCCGCGACGCCTTCGCTGCGGGCATGGACGAATGACCGGGTAACGGTATGCAGACCTGTCCACAATGCGGACAGAAAGTGACTGAGGAGGCTGAGGCCTGCCCGCACTGCGGCGCGCGTCTGTCCTCGGGCGGCTCCACGCGACGCTACATCGGGAGCGGAGCGGCACTCGTGGCCATAATCGTCGTCGCCGCCGTCGCCCATTCGCTTCTGCGCTCCAGCATCGTCCGACCGCCCACGGACTTCCTCCCCGCAGCCACACACGTCGCCATCGGCCTCGACTTCCGTCCCGGCAGTCCTGCGATGAGCCGCATGCGGACCTCCTGGTCTCAGTCCGACATCGAGCTCCTCGCCATGCGGGCCACCGATCTCGCCCAAGAGCTCGTGGACTGGACGGGCATTGAGTTGAACCTGAAGCGCGACGCCTCCCGCTGGTTCGGAGGGGAGCTCGTGGCCGCCTCGGTGGGGGGGGCGGAGTCTCGATCCCTACACCCGCGGAGCTTTGTCCTCATCGCACGCGCCACCAACTGCCGCCGCGCACGCGGCAGCCTCGACAAGGCCGTTGATCCCTTCGCGCGAGAGGCCGGGTGGCGACGCTCCGTCGTTCGCTCCGGTGGCCACGCACTCATCCTCTGGGGAGCGCCAAACGCCAAGACAGCACTGGTTTACACCACGCAGGGCGGGTGCCTGCTCGTAGCGACGAACGAAGCTGTCATCGAGCATTGTCTCGAAGCCGCTGCCGACCCCTCCCAAGCACTGGTGGCGACCGAGGAGTTCACCAGAGCCATCTCACCTCTACCCTCGGACTCGCTCCTGTGGTGCTACGCCCGCACCCGGCCGCTCGTCGTCACGGCCGAGGAAGTACTGCCAGCGCTGTCAGAGGGTTGGCGCGGCATGACAAGGCTGTACCGCAGCGCTCCACCTGTGGGGCCGATGCGGGAGCGGGACAGACAGGGGCTTCGCAGGCCCGTCCCCAGCACGCTCGCGCTGACGCTCAAGCCCCAGACGACCGGCATCCACTTGCATGCGCGATATCGGCGCGGTAGCCGCGGGGACACTGTTTCGGCCCCGGCACTCGACCAGCTCGCACAGCTCGTGCCGCGCGAGGCACTTGCGTACGCGCTCGTCCATGAACCCGCCGGCTGGTCGGACGCGCTGACACTCGCCCGCGACTCGTGGCCGGGCCACCGCAAAGCAGAGGGCAAGTCGTTCCCAGGCTCAGGTCCCCTCAACGTGATGGGCAGTTTCCTTGGCACCGATCTGCTGCCGGAGAACATCCTCGTTCTGCTCTTGCCGCGAGGTGGGAACGCGGAGAACCCGGCCCTGGTCGTCGCCTTCCCGGCCGGGCCATCCGGCGAAGGCGGGCCTGTGCTCCTGCCGCTGGCGGCCCTTGGTCTTGGCGCCACTGCGACGGTTGGCGACACCCGCGTCTGTGCCAGCGACGAGGAGGCGATCCGCCAGTGTCGCCGCGCGCTCCAAGATCCGAGCAGCAGGCTGGAACATGAGGTGAAGCCCGAACTCGGGCTTCAGGCGTGGGCGCGGCCCGGGGATCTACTACACGGGCTCGACTGGATCGAGGAAATCCGCGCGGAGGTCACCCCGGATCTCGTCGGCGCCGAAGCGGAGCTTTACATAGAGGCCGACCCGCGCCACCTGCTCGGCCCCTAGTGCTCGAACACCCGCCTTCGTATACTGCCCACCAACCACCCCCACAGGAATCCAAAGAAGACGAAGTTGCCCCCCAGCAAGAGGACCGCCCTGCTGCTCTCCCGCGGCGCCAGCGACCAGAATCCCACCGTCACCGCCCCGCACACGGTCAGCGCGATCGAGATGGAAGGGGAGAGATGCTCGTCGAGGAACGCGACGAGCGCGTAGAAGACCGGCGTGATCCAGAAGAAGACGATCCCCGGCAGGGCTACGAAGATCCCCACCGGTGTTGTCTCCACCCCGAAGCCGGCCACTTGATACCACACCAGCTCGTCGTCGAACGGTCCCAGCACCGCCGTCGCCGCCAGCGCCAGTCCGAGCACGAAGCCATCCGCGAGCGCTGCGTAGGTCAAGTTCACCGGGAGCTTCAGAAACCCGGCCGGCCCCCAGTTTCTGCTCACGTACAGCATCGTTACTTCGACGGCCACCGCCGCGATAGCCACCGTCGCCCACGCCCAGAGCGGCCGTCTGAGCGGACTCTGCAAGTCGCTTCGGAAGCGCCGCGGCAGCGACTTGCCATCCCGAAGCGCGGACGCCTCCTGCAGACGCTGCCAGTAGCGCTGGTTGTTCGGGTCGAACTGGATGGCGTAGTTGTACATGGTGAGCGCGTTCTGGTACTTGCCCTGCTCGCGCAAGACGTCCCCGAGCAGCGCGTAGCACTCCGCGTTCCGGCTCTCCAGCTTGA
>DAOVEW010000246.1 GCA_030668755.1 Bacillota bacterium
CGACGTGGCGCGGTGAGGCAGTCGGTAGCGCATGGACAGCATGTGGCGCTCCACGTCGATCTCGGCGCTCTCCACCCACGCTCGCACCCAGTACTTCCTCTCGCGGATGGTCCCGTGGGCGAGGGCAGTCTCGGTTTGCTCTCGACACCACCGGAGGGCGCGGGCGTCGACGCGCGGCGCCTCAGGTGGCTGAGCGGCCCACTCGGCTGCAGCGTCTGCGCCCGCGACAGCGGCTTGAGTGGGTTCGAGCGCGAGCGTCCCAGCGGGGTGTGTTGCCTCCAGTCGGGCGTCTACACCGAGAACAGCTGGGACGGAGGAGAGGCCGTGGTCCTGGGTCGTGGGCGCAGAGCCCTGTTGGACGCTCCATGCCCTCTCAAGCTCATCATTCACCGTACCCAGCAGCGTTGACCGGACGAGCAGCGCACGCATGATTCGGTGGAGAGCCGATACCGCTGCTGCGTCGGTCCGCTCGAAGCGGTAGCGTGGGGTGGTGGCGCATATGCCCTCCCCAGGCCACCTCCGCCGGGATGCGCAGACGTAGTACTGGCCCTGAAGAAGGAAGCTCCGTCGGCAGCGGGAGCACTTGATCATGCCGGTGGCCAGGAGCCCGGGGCAGTCCAGAGCCAGCCCGCGCTGGTTTGCGTTGAGCACTCGCCTGACGTCAGCGATCGCCGCTGCTTCGTCCGCGGTGATGATCGCGGGATGCGCGTTCTCGACGATGCCCCAGTCGTCTGGGGGCCAGGTGAGGTGTCTCTGTCTCCGTTTCGTTCCCCAGAGCGCAAAGCCGCTGTAGACCAGCAGGCCTCGTGGCAGCAGACGGTACAGCCAGACCGTCGGACACCACTTCCCGTTCTTGGACGGGAAGCCTTTCTGACTGCAGAAGCTGGCGATCTCATTCACCGTGGCCCCCTTTCCGGCCAGCTCGACCAGGCAGTAGCGAACCCACTCATAGATCGGCTTTCCTTCTAACTCCGTGTCGTCCAGCTCCCACAGCCGCTTGGGAATCGGCCGCCCGCCCTTCATCCGGCGGTGCACCGTGACCGGTCGATACCCCCACGGCGGGCGGGCGCCGTTCTTGTAGCACCAGCCCGTCTCGGGATCGCGGGTCTGGATATTCGCCCGACTCCCCTTCCGAGAGTGAAAGGAGATCTCCCGGCTGTACGCTTCGTTCTTGGCGAAGGTGATCGCCTCCAATAACACACCGGCGGGGGTCTCGCTATCGAGCGGAGGATCATTGAGGGACACTACACGAACCCCGGCCTCCCGCAGGTCACGGATCAACAGCCGGGCTTTGAGACTGTCTCGGGAGAACCGGGAGTAGTCATGCACCAGTATCAGACCGACGGTCGGGTCACTGTTGACGACAGCCAGCATCCTGCGAAACTGCACCCTCCGCCCGTCATGCTGGAAGGCGCTCGCCGCCTCATGGAACTCCTGCACGATCTGGATGCCCCGTTGGTCGGCGTAGGCTCTAATCTGACGCAGCTGCTCGGGTATCGAGAGTCCCTTGTCCTCCTGCTCCTCGGTCGATACGCGCGCCCACGCCACCGCCTTGAGTTCCCTGGGCCGTGCCCCCTCGGCCGCCCTGCTGCCTCGGCACGAGTCGTACACAGCGACTAGGTCCTGCACCAAGGCATCGGCGTACCCGTCGTCTTCGCTCGACTTGACGCAACCACCCGGCGATTCCGCTCTGTCCGTGGGCATGTCGTGTTTGCCTCCTAATGCATCATCTTGTGGAACTCAACAAGCTGCGCCGAGCCCGACCGCGGAGGCCTGAGTGAGTCGCGCCCCCTCACTGGCGGCCTCCCAGCTCTCTGGTGAAGCTCCGGGAGGCCGGGATCAGCGCAGCGGCGGGCAACGTCCACTTCCTGCGCAGCAGCGAGGCGAGCCTCCGGCTCTTCCTGCAGCACCACGCCCCCAGCCCTGCCGGACGGGTGAGCTGCTCTGGCAGACGGTACTGAGTGATCAACCGGCGGTCATCTTCGTGGACCTCCACACGCTCCACCCAGGCGACGACGGCGAGCTTCCTCTGAGCGGGGGTGCCTGATTCAAGGTGTGCTGCCGCCTCTGAGGCGCATCGCTGAACCGCGTCGTAGGCGATCTGCGGGGGGTGGCTGAGGCGTCCGACCAGCATCTCCGCCCAGTCGCCGCTGCCCGGTTGCGGCGCCAAGAGTGCCTCAGCGCCCGGTCCGGCCGACTCTTGAAAATCGGATCCTTTGGGCGCTTTCGCCCGCCGAGTCTTCGGCTTCACTGATCGCGGAGCCTGCGCTCTGGCGAACGCGGCGGCGAGCTCCTGGTTCACCTGCGCCAGCACGCCTTCCGGATCAGCCACCGCCTGGAGGATCCGCCGGAGACCTGCCAACACTCGGTGCTCGACGGCCGGGCGAGACACATAGACGGATCTCCGACACACGTCGTACTTGATCCTCGCCTGGGCGGCACAGAGGTAACAGCCTGAATCGTACCCCATCATCGCACCCCCGCACTTCGAGCACCGAAACACCCCTCCGCTCAGAAGGTAGGGCGCGGATTCCTTGCATGCCAGACGCCGATAGAGCTTCCTGACCCGATGACTGCGACTCACCACCGCTATCGTATGCGCCTCCTCCAAGGTGATCAGGGCCGGGTGCGCATTCGGAACGATGACCCACTCAGCCATCGGCCGGAAGGAGCGTCCGTCCTCAAGCTTCGTGCCCCAGAGCGCATACCCGCTGTACTGGAGAAGCGAGTCCGGGCCCAGCATCTTCCGCCAGATCGACTGATGCCATCCGCCGCCGCGTCGCCTGGGCAGCTGGTGCGTTCTGCAGAACTCGAGGAGCTGGGGAATCGTCGCCCCCTTGCCCGCCAGCTCTACCAGACAGTGGCGGACCCATTCATGGATCGGCCTCCCTGCGAACTCCGAGTCATCCAGCTCCCACAGGCGCTTGATGACGGGGCGCCCGTGGCCCAGCACGCGCTCCACCCGCAGGGCGCGGTACCCCCAGATCGCCATCCCGGCGTTCTTGTAGCACCAACCAGTCTCCGGGTCGCGGGTCTGGATGTTCGCTCGATTCCCCTTCCGGGTGTGGAAGGAGATCTCTCGGCTGTAGGCCTCGTTCTTGGCGAAGGTGATCGCCTGCATGTAGACCCCAGTCGGAGTCTCCCGGTCGAACCACAGGTCATTGAGCGATATGACGCGGACACCGCCCTTCTCCAGCTCCTCCACCAGCTGCTGGGCCCGTAGACTGTCGCGCGAGAAGCGGGAGTACTCATGGACCAGCACCACGCTGATCTCAGGATGGGCCTTGACAGTGGCCAGCATCCGGTGGAACTCCGCCCGCCTCGCCTCGTCGGTGAACGCGCTGGCCACCTCCTGGAACTCCTGCACGATCTCCATGCCGTGGCCTGCCGCATAGGCCCGGATCTGCCGGAGTTGCTCTGGAATCGACAGCCCCTTGTCCGCCTGCTGATCCGTCGAAACCCGCGCCCATGCGACCGCCTTGCAGGAGCCGAGCGTGTGGCCGGATACAGGCTCGATGTTGGCCCCTAACACCGACCTGACAATCGCGGACGTGACCAGGCGGCTATCCCGTCCCTTCGCGCTGTTGCTCTTGCTCACTTCCGGCTCTTCCTTCC
>DAOVEW010000214.1 GCA_030668755.1 Bacillota bacterium
CAGCACTCTGCCGCCGGCGGTGACCATTCCCTCGTCGGTCCTCTTGGTGGCGGCGTGGAAGACGACTACATCCGACATGGCTTCGGCCTTATCGAGACCGTGTATGAGCCTCCCCGTCTCGTAATTGCCCGGGTAACCACCCGAAGCCATCACCACACACACGGCGGCCCCTTCCTCTCTTCGCTCATCGGTGTCTGGAAGCTCCCCCTCGACCCCGGCCTCCAGCAGATCCACCAGGTCGCCGTCGAGTCGCGGCAGCACGACCTGGGATTCCGGATCGCCGAAGCGGCAGTTGAACTCGAGGACCTTCAGCCCTTCGTCAGTGAGGACAAGTCCACCGTATAGGCAGCCCACATAGGGCCTGCCCTCGGCCGCCATCGCCCGCACCGTGGGCCGCATGATCTTGTCCATTGCTTCCTGGAAGAGATCTTCTGTCAGAACTGGCACGGGTGAGTAACAGCCCATTCCCCCCGTGTTGGGGCCGCGGTCGCCGTCCAAGACAGGCTTGTGATCTTGCGCCGAGGGCAACGGCAGAAGGTTCTTGCCGTCCGAAAGGGCCATCACGGAGATCTCTGGCCCTTGCAGGTACTCCTCGACGACGACGCGCCGGCCGGCCTCCCCGAAGACTCCCTCCACCATGGCGGCCCGGATCGCCTGCTGGGCCTCCTCCACGGTGCTTGCCACCGTCACGCCTTTGCCGGCGGCGAGCCCGTCCGCCTTAACGACAATCGGCGGCTCCTGTAGCTCGACGTAGGACAGGGCCTGATCGGACCGCTCGAAGGTGATGAAGCACCCCGACGGTATCTCGTACTTGGCTATGGTCTGCTTGCACCAGATCTTGCTGCTCTCGATGAGCGCGGCGGCGCGGTTGGGACCGAAGACACGATGGCCTCGGTCCTGGAAAGCGTCTACAATTCCCGCGGCGAGAGGCGCCTCCGGGCCCACCACGGTTAGGTCAATCCGTTCGCCCTCAGCGAACTCCGAGAGCGCCTCCACGTCTGAGGCAGAGATCGCTACGCACTCCGCGTGCCGCGCAATCCCGGCATTGCCGGGGGCGCAGTACACCTTCTCGGCCCGCGGGCTCCGGGCGAGCTTCCAGACCAGCGCGTGCTCGCGCCCGCCCGCCCCGACCACCAGAATCCGCAGCCGTCTGCTCATTGACGCAGTTGCCTTCCGCGAAAGAGATCCCGGGCCACGCGCCGCCCGGATGAAACCGATTCCTGGGCCGCTAGGTCCCGCCTTCGTCCTGCGTGCCGTCGTCCCGTTCCTCGGAGTGCGGCTCCTCCTCACGCTCCCGAGACGCCCGGATCATCGCAAGCATGGTTTCCGCCGCCTCCTCATGGTGGGCTCGCATCTCCCGCAGCCGATGGGCGGCCTCTCGCACCGCCGAAACGGCCGCAAGCAGGAAGCACACGATGCACGCAAAGAAGAAGCTCGTTGAAAGCAGGGCCATTCGAGGGTTCTGCGCGCCGACCTCTTGCGCCGCCCGGACTTGTCCGAGCGCCCAGAGGGAGACCGCGAGCGCGATGAAGGCGGCGCCGAGCCAGCCCACGTACGAGCGGTTTCGGAAGCCGGTCGCCCACCCGGCCACTAGGCAGGCGCCCACGAAAGCAGTCAGGGCTGCGGCAAGCTGCGGCGACATCACCGGCTCACTCCCCTTCTGCCTCCTCGAAGCGCTCCTCGAGGTTCTCGAAACGGACGAACTCCTCAACCCAGGCGAGGCGTACCGTACCCGTGGGTCCGTTCCGCTGCTTCGAGACGATGATCTCGGCGAGGTTCCGATCGCTCTCCAAGTAGCCCGCGGCGCGCAGCTCCTCCGCCCCATAGTAGTAGGGCCGGTAGATGAATGCGACGACGTCGGCTTCTTGCTCGATGGAGCCGCTCTCACGCAGGTCCGAGAGCAGCGGCCGCCGTGGGTGCCCTCTGGCCTCCACAGCGCGGCTCAACTGTGAGAGAGCGACGACCGGAACGCGCATTTCCCGGGCGAGGGCCTTCAGAGAGCGTGCGACCTGAGATATCTCCTGGTTTCTGTTCTCGAAGCGTCCGTACCCGGAGGCAAGCTGCAGGTAATCGACGATGATGAGGTCGAGGCCGTGCTCCGCCTTGAGGCGTCGCGCTTTGCCGCGCATCTGCAGCACGTTCATCGTGGCGCTGTCGTCGAAGTAAATCGGCGCTTTGTAGAGCTCGCTTGCGGCGATGGCGATCCGGTCCATGTCGCCCCGGTCTATGTAGCCCTGGCGAACGCTCTGCTGGTTAACCCCCGCTTCGGAGCAGAGGAGCCGAAGGCCGAGCTGCTCCTTCGCCATCTCGAGGCTGAAGACGGCAACCGTCTTGTTCTGCGTTTTCGCAACGTGGCAGGCGATGTTGAGTGCGAGCGCCGTCTTGCCCATCGAAGGTCGCGCCGCTATGACGACCACGTCTGATGGTTGGAGGCCGGAGGTGAGGCTGTCCAGGTCACTGTAGCCCGTCAAGATACCGGTCCCTGGCCGATGGGATTGCTGCATTTCGTCAATGCGGTCATAGGTATCGCCGAGGAGCTCGCGGATGGGGGTGAACGCGGGAGTTATCATACGCTCGCCGACTGCGAAGACCTTCTGCTCCGACCTGTCAACGATCTCATGGACGTTCTCGGCCTCCGAGGACCGCGCGAGCTCCTTTATCTGGTCGGCGGCCTCAATGAGGTTCCTCAAAGTGGCCTTCTCTCGCACGATCCTGGCGTAGTGGTTCACCGCAGCGGCGGTGGGTGCCGCCTCCTGAAGGGAGGCAAGGTATGTCGTGCCGCCCACCTCTTCTATCTGCCCGCGATCTTGCAGCCTCGATTGGAGGGTGACCAGGTCCACCGGCTGGCTGTCGTTGAAGAGATCGATCATGACGCGGTAGAGTGTCTCGTGTTGGGGGCTGTAGAAGTCCTCCGGGTCGAGAAGGTCAACCACGCGCGCAATGGCCTCCCGCTCCATGAGCATCGCCCCGAGAGTGGCCTGTTCGGCCTCCAGACTCTGAGGAGGAACCTTTTCCAGCAGTGGCGCACTCACGACAGAGCCTCCTCTGCCTACGCTTCAGCTTCGTCGGCTTCGCCCTCTGCCCCGGGCTCGACCTCAATGCGTAGGGTGGCCTCAACATCCTTGTGCAGGTGGACGTGGGCCTCATGGGGCCCGAGGGCCTTGATCGCATGCGGGAAGCTGATTGCCCGACGGTCAACCGATAGCCCGTGCCCAGCCGCCAGGGCGTCCGCGACCATGGCATTCGTGATCGAGCCATAGAGACGCCCGGCCTCCCCCGCCTTTACCGTCAACCTCAGCGTGATCTCAGAAAGGCGCTCTGCAACCGCCGCCGCGCCGCTCGTCTCCCGCGCCTGACGACGCCTGATCATCGCACGGTGGTGCTCAAGGTTCTTCATGTTGCCGGCCGAGGCCGGGATCGCGAGTTTGCGCGGGATAAGATAGTTGCGCGCGTGCCCGTCGGCCACCGCCGCCACTTCGCCGGCGTCGCCGACGCCGCGCACATCCTCCAGGAGTATGACCTTCATGGACGCTGCCTCCGTGTGCTCTCTGGTCCGCCCCCCGTCCACCCCTGCCAACCACGGTTCGGTTCCGCCGCCCACCACGGTCGCTGGCGCGCCGACTTCCGGCTCACGGCTGCGGCGGAACAGCAAAGAGCCTTCGATTGACAGCGCGCATCTCCTTCCCGAGACCCGCGGGCCCGTCGGCGCTGCCAGGTCTCCGTTATGCCGCTGCTAGGGATATGGAAACCACGGCGCGCCACCGATGAAGACCACCCGCCAACCATCGTCTTCTTCGACCATCGGGAATCCCCACTCGGCCGGGTCCTCGACCATTGGAACCCTCACCATCGCCCGGCCATTTTCCACCGGTCCGGCCTCTGCAGCGGCGAGATCGAAACTAGTGGCCTCGCCCTTCTCGCAGAGCCTGAGGAAGTCGTCGTAGGGATGTTCCTCGCGCGAACGCGCCGAAAGGTGCTCATATGCCGCCACAAAGTCCTTCCGGTAGATAGCATCGAGGTAGGCGATAACAGCTTCCACGGGTGTCTCGGCCGC
>DAOVEW010000236.1 GCA_030668755.1 Bacillota bacterium
TCGGCAGCGGCAAGCTCTCGCTTTTCATCGAGAATGTATTGGACACCGACTACGAGACCATGCCGGCCTTCCCGCGGCCGGGACGGAACTACCTCGCCAGCTACAACGTGTCGTTCTAGCGAGGCGCGCCAGGCCGGCGCGGTGTGCGCCGGCCTGGCGTGGGCCAAGTTCGACGCGCTTATGACGCGCGTCGCTATCTGAGACTGCCGGGGCGTGAGCGAGGGTGGACGGCGGCTGGAGTTTCGCAAGCCGGCGCTCTCGAGGGAGCGCCTGTCGAGCCTAGGAGGATAGCCGGGTGAGAGTTGGCGAGTTCCGCACGTCTTTGCTGGCGATAGCGCTCATTGCCGCGCTGGGAGCTCCCGCAGCGGCCGCAGCGCTCGACGTCGGCGTTCCCGATCACTTCGAGGCCGCGCTCTCGGAAGCGGCGGCCGCGTTTGTGGAGGAGACCGGACATCACGTGCGGCTGCACTTCGCCCCGGTCCCGCCGGGAGCGTTCGAGATCGCTCGCCAGGGCGGAATGGATGTGCTGATTCCTCCGTGCGACGAGTCCGCCAAGGCATTCTGTGACAACGGCTGGGTCAGCCCCGACACCGGCAAGCGCATCTTCTACCGCCGCATGGCGATTATCTTGCCGCCCAAGAACCCGAGGGGCATCGCTCGGCTCTTGGACGTCCTCCAACCGGACGTGACGGTCGGCAGCCTCAGCGTGCTGCGCAGCCGCATCGAGCAGGTGGCGCCATCCCTGTGCGCGGACCCGCACGAGGATATGGATGTGATGGGGCTGTGGTGCGGCAACGACAATGTGATGATGGACATGCTCCACCTCGGGGTCCTGGACGCGGTGATCGCGTGGGACACCTTCGCGGCCGACGACGCGCGCAACTTCGTTGTGGTTCGGCTGCCGCGCTCGGCGGCGGCGTCTCAGGCGTGCGCGCCGATCACGGCCTTCGTGACGCCCGCGTCGGACGACCCGGAGGCGGCGCAGCAGCTCGTGGACTTCCTCAGCGAGAGTCTGACCGCGCAGGACATCTTCATGAAGCACGGCTGCATGCTCGACGACGGCGGCCATGCGGCCTGGTACGACGAGCACCCCGGGAAGCGGTTCGATCCGATCTACCGCAGCATCGCGCGGCAGGTGATCGACGACTACGGAATTGCCGAAGGCCGGGCGCTGGACATCGGCTGCGGGCCGGGACAAATGGCGTTGATGCTGACGGAGATGACGAACCTTGACGTAACCGGTATAGACATCGAGCCGGAGGTGGTCGAGATCGGGCGCCGGCACGCAGAGGAGGCGGGGCTGGCGGGCCGCTGTCACTTCGTCTGCGCGGACGCGCACAGCCTGCCCTTCCCGGACAACTACGCGGACCTGATCGTGTCCCGCGGAACGCTGCCGTTCCTGCGCGACAAGGTCCTGGCGCTCCGGGAAGTCTACCGGGTGCTGAAGCCCGGAGGCGTTGCGTTCCTGGGCGGCGGCATGGGTCGCTATACGTCGGAGGACATGGCGAAGAAGCTCTATCCAAAGGGCGTTTCGCCGGAGACGGCGCTCGGCTGGGGCCCGGGGCAGACGCGGGAGGATTCGATTTTCCCCTTCCCGGTGCGGAACTTCGCCGCGCTGGTGACTGAGGCGGGAATTCGCGACTACACTGTCATTGACGAGGGCGGCCGCTGGGTGGAGATCTGGAAGTGACAGCCCATGCTGCGCACAGCGCAGAGACGACGCCTGCCACGGCCGATCGGCCGGAGCAGTGGATATCTGAGGAGATAGAGCGATGTGGGAGCTTCTGAAGCAAGGCGGAGTCGTGATGTATCCGCTCGGACTGTGTTCGCTGTTGACCATTGGCATCCTCATCGAGCGCCTCTGGCATTTCATGCGCGCTGACCGCGACCCACAGGCCGTGCTGTCTCGGGCGCAGGCTGCGCTCGCGAAGCAGGGAAACCCCGGGGCCCAATGGCGAGACGAGCCGGCGCCGGCCGTGCGCGTCGTCGGCGCCGCCCTCGCCCGACGGAGTGAGCCGCGAGACGTCCTCGAGGACCACCTTCGGACCACCCTGGCCAGCGAGAACCTCCGCCTGGGCGCGCATCTGGGCATCGTCGGCACCATCGGCAACATCGCGCCGTTCATTGGGCTGTTCGGCACCGTACTGGGCATCATTCGCGCTTTCCGCGACATCGGACAGGTGGGCGCGGCCGGCCCCGCGGTCGTCGCCACCGGCATCTCCGAGGCGCTCATCGCGACGGCCGCCGGACTCGTCGTGGCCATCAGCGCGGTGATCGTCTACAACTTGTTCGTCATCTGGCAGGGCCGGCTTGCGCGGCGCGCCGAGATTGTCGCCGCTGAGGTCCTCACCCTGGTCGCGCGGGAGAGCTAGCATGGCCATGCAGACGCAAGACAACGCTGCGATAATCTCCGAGATCAACATCACCCCGCTCACCGATGTCATGCTCGTGCTGCTGATCATCTTCATGGTCACCGCGACCTTCTTCGTCGCCGAGCCCGCCATGCAGGTCCAGCTGCCGCCCGCGGTGAGCAGTGAACTCGTCACGAAGGGGAACGGCGAGATCACCGTCATTGTCAACCGGAACGGCGATCTATTTGTAGACGAGCAGCCCGTGTCCGCCGAGCGCTTGACCGAAGCCCTCATGGACGCCGCGCGCAAGATCGAGGCCGATCGCAAGGTCGTCGTCGTGCGCGGCGACCGGGAGGCGTCCTACGGGCAGATCATCTGGATCATGGACAGCGCGCGCCTGGTCGGCCTACGCAATGTGTCGCTGTCCACGGAACGGCCAGAGGATGAGCGCGCGGCGGGGTGAACTGGAGGAGAGTGGTATTCATGAGTTCTGCTGACCTCAATTCGCTGTTCCGCTCGCGGGGGGGCTTCGACCGCGTGTTCTTCTTCGCGCTGCTGATCTCCGCTGTGCTCCACGGCGGCACGCTCTACGCGGTGACCCGTTGGAGAGGCTGTGTCTGTCATTTCGGCAAGGTGGTGTGTCCCAAGGTCTGCGCGCAGTCCCAACCGCGTATAGACCTCAACTTGGCGCAGGAGAAGCTGCCGCCGCCCCCACCCCCGCCTCCGAAGCCAATGCCCAAGCCGAAGCCGAAGGCGGCCGTCATCGTCGAGAACCCAAGGACCGACCGGCCGCCCGCGGCGCCCAAGGCCGGCAGGGTGGTCCTCCCGGACGAGGCCTTCCAGGAATCGGCCGGGCCTCGGGCGGAGATCACTGTAGACCGGCCCGGCCTTCCCGAAGATGCAGTCGTGAAGATGTCGGATGCCGAGGCCCCGCTCATCGTCACCGGCGAGATATTCGGTCGCGCCGATGAGCTGACGCCCGGACCCGAGGGGGTCTTCGGCCTCGGCGGGACGGGCACCGCCACAGGCATCGGCCCCTTCGGCACCAAGAAAGACGGCGGGGGCACGGCCGCTCCGGCCGAGCCGGCCCCCGCGCCCACACCGGAGCTGGCCCCCACGCCGGAGCCAAAGGGACCCACTCGACCCCCCAAGGTGCTCAACTGGACTGACCCTTCATACCCCGAGCAGGCACGTCAGCAGGGGGTGGAGGGGACCGTGGTGCTCCGGCTGATGGTTGGCGCTGAGGGCCATCCTCGCAACGTGCGGGTGGTGCGTTCCTCCGGGCATTCCGGTCTCGACGAGGCCGCGGTTAGGCACGTGAAGAGGGCCCAGTTCGCGCCGGCCCTGGAAAGTGGGGAGGCCAC
>DAOVEW010000030.1 GCA_030668755.1 Bacillota bacterium
GCAAGCTCTGTCCCACCGAGGCCGGAGCAACACCCTCGCGCTCGGCCACCTTCTTGAGGTCTCCCAGTTCCTTGTAGAGCCAGAACCGCCGGTAGTGGAGCGGCTGCCAACGCTCTTGGATAGCGGCCACCAGGTCCAGCATCCCGTTCACGGTGAGGTCGAGGAAGCGGTCGCCGGTTTGGTACCGGATCGGGGTATTCTCTTTCTTCGCGGCATTGAGCGCGGCGCGCGACCTCTGGAAGGGCTCCCCGTCCATGAGCGCCGTCGTCTTCTCCAGCGGCGTGGCCAGCCCACCGATGCCGATCCCGAAGCGAACCGCCTGCGGGTACAGCTCGCGGCACAGGAACTCAACCACGTCCAGACTGGCGGCCGGGTCCGAGACCAGCGCCTGGAACTCATCCCCCAGCGTGATAGCGAACCGTACGGCCACCTCGTTCTGGAAGCGCGCGTTACATTCGCGGAGCGCGTCATGGACCCGGCGCTGGACCTCGGAGCGCTCGGCGGGCGGCAACCGCGCCGACCCAACCAAGTCACCGGTTACTGCAACATACTCAGCTTGCTCGCCCATTCACATGCTCCCGCCAGCCAACTCGAATCGAGCCGGCCCACCCACACGGGTTGCTCCTCTACGCGGCCGCCGCGACTCTCACTACGAACTCCCGCGCCTTCTTCGCTTCCGCGTTGATCTCCTCGAGGGTGGTGCCGCCCACGCACTCGACCCAACAGGGGCCGGCGAACCCCGCTTCCGCCAGAATCGAGAAGATTCGCTCGAAGTCCACCAGCCCGACGCCGGGTGTAATCATCACCTCTCCGTGCTTGCCTCCGAGCTCGTCCTTGATGCACATCGCGCGGACGTGCTCGACGACCGTGGGCAGGTCTTGCTCGGCCTTCTCGCCGGTGTAGTAGTAGATATTGCCTGGGTCATAGCAGACGCCGAAGTTTGGATGGTCGAACCGCTCAACCGCGCGCAGGAGGTCCCCTGCGAGCGCGCTGAGGCCGCCGTGTGGCTTGAGAAGGAGCATCACCCCGCGCTCGCCGGCAAAGTCCAGACAGCGCTCGACGGCCGAGTGCCACTTCTCGTATTGGTCCTCGTCGGCGGTTCCCAACAGCACGATGTACGGAAGGCCTAGCCACTGCACCCGATCGATCTCATGCTGAAAGAGACGTACCGCCTCCTCCAGCTCGCGCGATAGGTCGGGGTTGCCGAAGACAACCTGCGGAAGGAGCCCGCGGCTCTCAACCGCGGCTTTCAGGCGCGCGATCTCTTCCTCAGTCGAATCGGCCGAGAACACCGGTCCGTCGTCAAACGGTGCTAGCCCTACGATGGGGAAGCCCGCCGCGGCGATGCCGCGCAATGCTTCCTGGAGCGTGAAGTCCCACCAGGGCCGTGTCCAACACCCAAGCTCAATCTCCATATCAGCCTCCCTCTGACACTCCCTCCCCCACAGCATATGTTCGACGCAGCTATACCCTGACGAACCTCCCCGTCCTCGCCGACTTGTACACCGCGAATGCAATCGCCAGATTCTTCCGCGACTCCCGCGCTGGGCTCGGCTTCGTCTTCCCCCGCCGCATCAGCGTCAAGACGGGTGCCAGCATCCCCGACCGCCGATCTTCCGTCTCGATCTCCTTCACACCGCGGCGCGTCACCAGGACGGGCTTCCCGCCGGATACCGCCTGGTCCATGTGGATGACCCCGTTCGTGCCCACAATCTTCGTCCAGTCCGCGTGGTACTTGCCGGCCGTCCACGTATCCTCGATCACCGCCACCACGCCGTTGCTCAGGCGGAGCGTGGCGCACCCGTAGTCCTCCACCTTCAGTCCAGTATAGCGCTTATTAGCTATCTCCCCATGGACCACCTCGACCTCGGCACCGAAGAGATATCGCAGGATGTCGATCGTGTAGATCGCATGGTCCGCCCATGCGCCAAAGGGGACGAGCTTCGCATCCGTCCACCAACTCGGACCGGTTCGGTCGTGCCACGGCTTCGGCAGTCCTGACCACATCGTCTGATAGAAGCTCACCGGCTGTCCGATCACCCCCCGCCTGATCATCGCCCTCAGCCGCGACTGCGTCCGCCCGCGGCCGAGCTGGTCGAACGACCACAGGACACAGCCTTTGCTCTCGGCGAGTTCGATGAGGGAATCGGCCTGGCGGAGCGTCCTCGCCATCGGCTTCACACAGGCGACGTGCTTCCCGGCCCTGAGCGCCCTGCGCACCACCCCGACGTTGTCGCGCGTGTTCCCCAACGAGCAGACCAACTCGACGCGAGGGTCCGCGATGACGTCCTTGTAGTCACCCGTGACGTAGTCCGTCTCGTACTTGGCCTTCACCTCCGAGAGCCTCTTCTGCGACCCATCGGCAATGGCCACCAGCTTCACGCCGGCCCCCTTGCTGGTTTCCTCCAGAATCCCGAACGCCGTGTACCAGTGATCGAGGCCGATGAGGCCAATGCCAACCTGTCTTGCCATGCTCGACTCCTTCGCAGTATGTGTCTCATGCCGTCGGTCATGTTTTCCGGCTGTCTGTCAACTGTCCTGCTGAAGCGCAGGACTGAGGCACGGCTCGCCGAAGCACTGGTGCCGAGTCTCGCGGAGGGAGCTTGCCCATGGGCGGTGCCACAGGAGAGCCGTTTCTCGACCTGAAACACCATCTTCTCACGCGAGTGCTCCCGTTCTGGGAGCGCCACAGCGTGGACGCCGACTGCGGCGGCTTCATCACCCATCTCGACCGCTCCGGCATGATCGCCGATCCCTCCGAGAAGTTCCTGGTCATGCAGACCCGGATGATCTACAGCTTCGCCGCCGGGGCTGAGATGGGCGGCTCGCGGGAGTGGCTCAACCTCGCGGAGCAGGGGGTGATCTTTCTCCTCGAGCACTTCCGCGATCGCGACCACGATGGTTGGTATTGGTCTACGACTCGCCGCGGCGCGCCCCGCGAACTGGCCAAGCGCACGTACGGCCACGCCTTCGCCACATACGCGCTTGCCGAGTACGCTAGAATCGCACGGAATCACCGAGCCCTCGCCGCCGCCATCCACACCTGGAGCCTCATCGCCACCCACCTGTGGGACGCCGAGCACCAAGGGGCCATCGAAGCGTGCGACCGGACTTGGAGCCCCACCGATCCCTCCCACTCAATGGGCACGCACTTGCACACGCTCGAGGCGCTGCTCGCCCTCCACGAGGCGACCGGCGAAGATCGCTTCTGGCCCCACGTGCGAGCGATCTGCGACCTCATCTGCGGCCGAATGGTCGAGCCGCAACACCGATGCGGCCTCGAGAAGTTCCATCCCGACTGGTCGCACAACAGCGATCTGAGCCGGAACCTGGTGGACTATGGCCACAATTGCGAGGCCGCTTGGCTCCTCCTGCGCGTCCACCGCAGAGAGGAGAACCCGACCTATCGGGATGCCGCGCACAGCTTCCTCGACTACGTTCTCCGATACGGCCTCGACACGGCGCACGGCGGCGTCTTCTCACACGGGCCGCTTGGCGAGCCCGCGACAGTGAGGGAGAAAGTCTGGTGGGTGCAGACGGAGGCCGTCGTCGCCTTCCTGCTTGCGCACATCGTCTTCCAGGACTCGCGATACCTGGACGCGTTCCGCAGCGTAGCGGACTTCTCGCTCCGCCACCTCCACGACGCCGAATACGGCGAATGGTATCCCGCCACTCACGAGGATGGCAGGCCCTGCGACACCCGCAAGGGCTTCGAGTGGAAGGCGGCGTATCACATCACCCAGGCGTGTGTCTACGGCCACTCCTACCTAACCGAGATCTCCCAACAGCGCTGATCGCCCCCGGGGCGGGCCGGGCCGCGGCTCTGAGGGTGTTGTGCGCTTTCCGAGCAGGACAATCCTGCTCGTCGGCCTAACAGGTCTCCGGGCGACTGGAGCAGCCTGGGGAGGGATTAACATGCGATGCCTGCTGCCGTTCGCGCTTTGCCTCGGCGCGCTTGCCATCGGTCTGCTCTTCGCGGAGACCGCCGGGGTGTCAAAGCACACCGTATGGGTCGTGCCCTGGGACCACGAAGGAACCTTGCGGGTCGAGCCTGGCGACGTCGTCGAGGTCTGGACACGCCCGATTCCCTTCATCCCCGAGAACCTCGACGTGCGCTTCCGCGCCTCGAAGGTCGGACCAGGCGTCGACCTGGTCGGCGATACTTTGCCCCACGAAGAGGGATCCATGGAGCGGCTCTACTTCTTCAGGGCATTCGATCCCGGCCCGGCCATCCTCAAGGTGGAACAGGTCGACGGCGAGGGCAACGTCCAGGGCGCCTGGACCTATCAGGTGGAGGTGATGTCTCCACACAAGAGCAGTCCACAGGAATAGCTGCGCGCTCAATCCGTGGAAGGGCAGTCGGTGCAGCGGTGCCGCACCGCGTTGCAGTAGCACAGAACCCAACAGGAGGAATTGGCGATGTCTAGCACGCACAGTTCACGACGTAGCGGCCTGCTGGTTGCGGCCGTTCTGGTGTTGCTGGCGCTCGCCGTCGGCATCGCGTGCGCGGCCGCTATCATGCAGCTGCCGCGGGCAGCGCTGATCCCCGGCGTTCCGGAGAAGATCATCGAGGTCCCCACGGTCCGCCTACAGCAGATCACGGCGAGCAAGTCGCAGGCGAACATGGCTGTCCTCAGGCAGACCTACTTCGTGCGCAATAACGTTCCCCATATCCGCCTCGGCGCTGACGAGTTTAAGCTGCTGCCGCTCAGCAGACTGGAATACACGCCGAGCGCGCAGGAGTTTAAGGCATCCCAACAGATGCCAGTGTACCTGACACCGTACCGGAACTACGTGTACGGCCAGCCCTACAAGATCCCCGACGTCGTGGACCATCGCCCCAACCAGACTTCGATCAAGGACCAAGCAGGCCGGCTGACGTGCGTCTGCTTTGCATCCATGGCCGGCCTCGAGGTGGCGTACGGCGGTACGGTCATCGATCTGTCCGAGAACTACGCGAACTACCTCTACATGAAGGCTGAGGACCGCGGCTGCAAAAGCGCCGGCCTTCAGACTCACATGTCGGCAGACTACCTGTCCGACCACGGCGTCTGCCGGGAGACGGTTTGTCCCTATCAGACCTCTTATCCAGCGTGGTGCAACAACGGCGCGAACCCCGCTCCGGCCAAGCGCGCCGACGCAGAGGCGAAGCGCCCCTTCAAGATCAAGAGCTACCACAAGATCTGGCGCAAGGATGACCTCGCCACGGACACCGGTGCCTGGATCAACAACCCGCGCTATCTCGAAGCCATCCTCCGCTCGGGGAAGGACATCGTCTTCGGGACGTACGTCGCCGGCTGGAGCGGCGACTGCACCGGCGTCCTCGACGTCCAGCTCGGCCCCGGGGGCAACCCTCTGCCGAGCGTGGCCGGCCACGCAATGCTCGTCTGCGGCTACAACCGACCGGAGGAGTACTTCATGGTGAAGAACTCCTGGGGCACGGACAAGGGGCAAGACGGCTACTTCTACCTCTCTTACGACTACATTCGCACCTACGCGAAGTACGGATACGTGATAGACGAGGTTGAGCCGCTGGCGCTCGTCCCGCTGCGGCCGATGCTGCGCGCCGTGCCGATGCAGCGGTCGAACGACTAGCTCAAAGACGGAGATGATGACCCGACGGGCGGCCCCACGCGGGCCGCCCGTCTCCGCGCTCTCCAATCCTCCGAATGACATGGCCGGCGACTGGGAGCCGCCCTTACGAGTGGGATGCCACTGTGGTCTCGTCTTCCGGCTAAGACACGATTCCACGGAATCGACAATGCGGGCCTGTGTCCTCCGCCGCGACCTGCTTGACACCGCAGCAATACGCTTGCTACAATCCGAGTGTCGTTAACATACGGAGTGTTTATATGCCTGTTGACACCGAGAAGCTGCGAAGCCTCTCCCCGAATCTCGACCGCTTTCTGGAGTTCGAGCGGGAGATCGAGGAGAGCATTCGCCAGGAAGAGCAAGAGCGCCGGCGCCAGATTGAGGACGAGAAGCGTACGCGGGAGAAGAAGGCCCGCAAGAAGCGCCTCAAGAAGATGCGCCAGCGGCAGCATTAGGCGGCAAACCGCGCGGCTCCGCGGGCCGCACGACCACGACAGAAGGCGAGCCCCACGCGCCGGTGGGGCTCGTTCCACAACTGACCCAATGGATGACGAAGCCTACAATCACATAGCCGCTGTCCTCAGACTCTTCCGCGAGCGCAAGCTGACCGAGCTGCGGGTCGAGGAGGGCAACTTCAAGCTCCACCTCAGCGGCCGGCGGCCGGACTCCGCGCCCGCGCCGGTTCCTCGCGTGCGCCCGGTACCAGCGCGGCATCCGGAGCCTCGCTCGCAGAAAAGCCGCACGGTCGCAGTGCGCTCCCCCCTCATCGGCGTCTTCTATAGGACCCCTGCACCCGATGTCCCCGCCTTCGTCGAGATTGATGACCTCGTCGTTCCAGACCAGACCGTTTGCATCGTCGAGGCCATGAAAGTGTTCAACGAGATCAAGGCCGAATGGCACGGAAAGGTGGTGGCCATCCCGGTCGAGAACGGTGAGCTCGTGCAGGCGGGGGATCCACTGGTGGTCCTCGAGTTCGTGGACAACGACCAGGAGGATGGGTGATGGAGCAGCCGATATACGTGGCCATTATCGGATACGGAAAGATCGGCTCCGGGGCCTACAAGACCCTGCTCGACAACGAGCAGAGCATAGACCACAAGGTCGGTCGCCCCGTTCGCGTCAAGCGGCTGGTAGACATAGACTGGACCACCCCGCGCCCGGTGGAGATCGACATCCCGCCTGAGATGAAGGCGACCGACGCCTCAGTTGTGATCGAGGACCCCGAAATCCAGATCGTCGTCGAGACGATCGGCGGCACGGACCCCGCCCGGGACTACGTGCTCAAGGCCCTTCGCTCCGGCAAGAGCGTGGTCACCTCCAACAAGGAGCTTATCGCTCGCCACGGCAAAGAGCTCTTCGACGCGGCGGCCGAGCGCCATCTCGATCTTATGTTCGAGGGGAGCGTGGGAGGCGGGATTCCCATTGTGCGGCCGCTGAAGAGCTGCCTGGCGGGCAACCGGATCGGGCGGCTGATGGGGATCGTCAACGGGACGACGAACTTCATCCTGACGCGGATGGCGGAGGAGGGGGCCGAGTTCGATGACGCGCTGAAGGAGGCGCAGCGGCTGGGGTACGCGGAGCGGGACCCGACCAGTGACGTGGAGGGACACGACGCGGCCTTCAAGCTGGCGATTCTTGCCTCGATAGCTTTCGAGACGCGGGTGCACGTCGAGGACGTCTATCGGGAGGGGATTGCGAGGGTCGCAGCGCGGGACATGCAGTATGCGCGGCAGTTGGGTTACACGATCAAGCTGCTGGCGATCGGCGCGGAGGTGGATGGGGCGCTGGAGATGCGGGTCCATCCGACGCTGCTGCCCACAGGTCATCCGCTGGCGGCGGTGACGGGACCGTTCAACGCGATCTTCGTGAGCGGGAGCTCGGTTGGGGAGGTTATGTTCTACGGGCAGGGCGCGGGAGCGATGCCGACGGGGTCGGCGATAGTTGGGGACATCATAGATGTGGCGCGCAATATCCAGTTTGGGTGCACGGGGCGGGTGGCGTGTACGTGCTTCGAGGATAAGCGGGTGAAGCCGATGGATGAGATCAGCGCGCGGCATTACCTGCGGACACAGGTTGCGGACCGCCCAGGGGTGCTGGCGGCGATTGCGAAGGTGTTCGGGGAGGAGGGGGTGAGCCTCGCCTCGGTGCTGCAAATGGACGCTTCGGGCGAGAGCGCCGAGATCGTATGGCTCACCCACCCGGCGCAAGAGCGGCGGATGCGGCGGTCG
>DAOVEW010000181.1 GCA_030668755.1 Bacillota bacterium
CCAGGGGGGTCATACTCGCTCACCTTTTCCGCTCGGGATGGGGAAGGCCCGCCGAGGCGAGCCCTCCCACACCGTCACGCTACCGGAGGAGCCTACCGCAGCATCTGAAGGATGACCTGCGGCGCCTGGTTGGCCTGGGTAAGCATGCTCGCGCCGGCCTGCATGAGGATCTGGTACTTGGTGAAGAGGGTCACCTCGCTCGCCATGTCGGTGTCGCGGATGACGCTCTCGGAAGCGAGCACGTTCTCCCTGGCGACGGCGAGGGAGGACAGGGCGCTCTCGAGCACGTTGCGCTGAGTGGAACCGAGGCTGCCACGAGTGGTGGAGATCTGGGTGATGGCTTTGTCTACCAACAGGATGGCGTCGTTGGCGCCGACGTTAGTGGTAACGTCAATCTCGGCGACGTTGGTGGCGCTGCCCTGCAATCCCTGCGCACCCACGCCCAGCAAGCTCGGGTCGGAGCTGGGAAGAGATGCAGAGACGATTTGACCTGCGTTGGCGCCGATCTGGAAGACGAGAGTGCCGGCAGTCACCTGAACGGTGAGAGTGTCGGCAGCGGCGCCAGCGGTGATCAGCATGCTCAAGCCCTTGCTGTCGTAGCCGGCGAGGGTGGAGGTCCAGAGCTGGCCCACCCCTTCGACCTGGGCGGCATACTCGTTGGTGTGGGCCTCGATGTTTACGCCCTGGGTGGGGGTGCCGCCGTCGAGGTTGAGGCCGGTGGCGTCGGTGGCCACGGTGCTGCCGCCGTAGTCCACGTTGTGGGCGGAGCCGAAGTTTATCTGAGTCAGAGTCAGGACATCGGCAGCCTGAGTGGCGGTGACACCGTGCTGGGAGGTCTTGGTGTTGACGGCGGCGGCGATTTCGGCGGCGCTGAGGTCGGCTTCGAGGTCAATGCTGATGCCATTGACCTTGAGGACGCCGGCGGCGAAGGTGGAGTTCACCGCGCCGGCGGCGACGTAGTTGGTCTTGGTGGCGGCCACGTCAATGGTGATGGTGTAGGCGCCGCTCTTGGTGTCGGCGGTGCCGCCAACGAAGACGCCCGCGGCGGCGCCAGTGGCGCCGGTGATCTGGCCGATGACGCCGGCGGAGCCGTCCAGCAGCTTCTTGGAGCCGAACTGCGTCTGAACGGAGATGCGCTGGAGGGACTCAATGGCGGATTCCATCTGAGCCTGATCGGCCTCGATGGCGGCGGTCTCGTTGGCGCCGGCGTTGGCGGCGTGGACGGCCAAGTCACGCATCTGACGCAGGATGTTGTGGACTTCCTGCATGGCGGCCTCAGTGGTGCGGATGAGGTTGATGGCCTGCGATGTATTCATCATCGCCTGGCCGAGGCCGGAGGCCTGGGCGCGGAGTCCCTCGGAGATGACGAGACCGGCGGGATCGTCGGCGGCTACGTTGATGCGATAGCCGGACGAGAGGCGCTCAATCGACTTGCTGAGGTACGCATCGTTGACGCCCAACCATCGGTGGGCGTTGAGCGCCGCGGTGTTGAGGTTAATGCGAAGTCCCATTGGGGGGTTCCTCCTTGATGATCACCTGGCGGGGGGACCAGGTCGGCTTCGTGCCTTCGGGTTTGGAGCCGTATGCCCGCGCAAGGCGAGCGCCGGGAGCGGGGAGCGGGCGACCCCGCGGCGCAGAGGTGTTTACCGTCGGACGAGCCTCCTTTCGGAAGTGGGATGGTGTATGCGCTTGTGCGCGCAGTCACTCTTGGTATCGGCAGCGGGGGGGGGTGGCTTGAGCGATTGGGAACTGGCCGGCGCGACGGATTGCTCGGATGGGGAGTCGGCGAAGGAGGCGGCGCGGGCGGCGGCGACGTTCTCGCTTCGGACCCTGTCCAGGAGCTCGGCGCGGACGATGCGAAGGTCACGGGGGGCAGTGATGCCGAGGCGGACCTGGTCGCCGCGAACGGCGACGACTGTGATCTCGATGTCGTCCGCTATGAGCAGACGCTCACCGGTTTTGCGGGTCAAGACTAGCATTGAGTTCGTCCTCGGTGTGGTAGGCGACGAGGTGTTTGGTGGTGTAGCGATCGTTTTCGAGGATGACCTGTCTGGCCCGGCGGGTCTGGGTGTTGATGATGATGGGGGCGAGAAGGTTGGTGGTTGCGGCTGTGCCGTCCTCTGAGATGGTGACGAGGGTGAGGACGGCGGCATGACGGGGATGGGTGAGGGCCAGCGCGAGGGCATCGGCGTCGGCGATTTCCAGCTCGTACTCGGGGAGGAGGAGATGGGGCTCGACGGTGAGGAAGACCAGGGTGGGGTCATCGAGGGACTGGAGCCAGCGGACGCCGGCGGCAGGGCCCTGGGGCAAGAGGCAGCAACGGCGGAGCTGGGGGAATCCGAAGATGCCCGCGGGGAAGTGGATGATGTGCTCGTCGGGGATATCTATGTCGCCGAATCTGACGGTTGGGACGCGCATGATCGGGGGGCACCTGGTCAGAAGTAATGGAGGAGGCTGGCGCGGTGGAGAGCGGCGGCGGCCGCGGCAGCATCCTGGTAGGAGACCTCCTGGGAGCGGAGGTCTATGATGGCCTGGGTTATGTCTATATCCTGGACTTCGGAGAGGAGGGTGCGGAGGGTGCGGACGCCGTCCTCGAGGCGGCCTTTGACGAGCTGGACGTGCTGGACGCGGGCTCCGGTTTGGCCGCGCAGGGCCACCACGCGGTCGAGGTGCCAGTCCAAGTCGGTGAGGCAGCCTTCGAGGGCGTCGCTATCGCCGGCGCGGAGGGCCAGCTCGAGCTGGCGGAGGGTTTCGAAGGCGTCGTCGCGGGTGGGAGCGACGGCGCCATCGAAGTTGAGGACTTCGGCGGCGTCGAGGTTGGCGACGAGCGAGATGCCGCGGCCGAGCTGAAAGGGGATGTCTCCCCGGTCTCCCTGATAGAGATTGGGGGGGATGGCGAGGGGGTTTTCGATGACGGGCTGGGTGAGGGTTTCGTGGCCGCTGAAGAGGTAGCGGCCCTCGCTGGATGAGTTGGCTTCATTGGCGATGGTGATGGCGATTTCGTGGACCTGGTCGGCGAGTGCGCTGTTGCCGGCTTCCTCGAATGGGGTCATGGCGAGGCCCGCGTCGTAGGCCTGGCGGAGGGAGTCGGCGATGTTGGCAAGAGCGGTCTCGGTGAGGGCGAGGCGGGCGGCGGCGCCATCGCAGTTCTGGCGGTAGCGGGAAAGCTCGGCGACGCCGCTGCGGAGGGCGGCCGCGCGGATGGCGCCGGCGGGGTTCTGGGATGGGGTCTTGAAGGCAAGGCCGGAGGCGACTTGCTCCTGGAGTCGGAAGAGGCGCTCGCTGGCCTTGCCGAGCTGGGCGACGAGAGTGCTGGTGATCATGGAGTCGGAGATGCGCACGGGAGGCTCCTCTGTGACATGGACGGCCTACAGGGGCCGCCTGCGGCGGCTGGACAGGTTGGGAACCCGTCCCACCGGGGCCTGCAGGGGCCGCCTGCGGCGGCTGCGGCGGGTGAGGGGATTGGCATCATGAGACGCCCATTCGTTCGATTACGGTGACCAGCATCTCGTCGGCGGTGGAGACAATGCGGGCGGCGGCCTCGTAGGCGCGCTGGGCGAGTGTGAGATAGGCGAGCTCCTCGTCTATGGAGACGCCGGAGATGGATTGCTGCTGCTGGCGGATCTGGTCGAGGGCGAATTCCTGAGCGGTGACGGCGTTCTGGCAGGTGGCGATGTCGTTGCCTATGACCCCGAGGAGTGATTGGGCGAATTCGTTCAGGGTTCGGCCGGCGAGCACGGGAGTAGTGCGGAGGTTGGCGATCTGGAGGGCTACGGATCCATCGCCGGGGACGTCTGCGGCGGCGGCGCCAATGGCGCGGACATCTGCGAGGACGGCGGGGTCGAGGGCGAGGTCGCCGGCGGTGGCGCCCGCTAGGAAGAAGTCGCGGCCCGTGAGGCCGTCGAGGCCGAAGCCGGCCTGGTGTAGGGTGTTGACCTGGGCGACAAGGGTGGTGGCGAGGGTATCCAGGTCGGCGAGGTAGGAGGGAATGGCAACGTTTCGGGCTTCGAGCAGGCCGCCGATTTCGCCGTTGGTGATCTGAACGGAGGCGTCGTCGTAGGAGCTGAGGATTTGACCCGCGCCGGTGATGGAGAGGGAATAGGCGGCAGCGCCCTGGACGATGGGCCGGCCGTCGAGGTGGATGATGAGGTGGCCGGCTTCGTCGGCGGCGGGGAATGCGCCGGTGAGCTGGGCGAGGCGGTCGAGGAGGAGGCCGCGGCTGTCGAGGAGGTCGTTGGGAGCGCGGCCCTCGGCCTGGGCGACGCTGATCTGGCGGTTGTAGTCGGCGATCTGGGCGGTGAGGG
>DAOVEW010000031.1 GCA_030668755.1 Bacillota bacterium
AGTGGTCTGCGTCGCCGACTGGTTCTTCTTCCTCATCTTCTGGGAGTTCATGACTCTGTGCTCGTATTTCCTGGTGATCTTCGAGAAGGAGAACCCGGTCAGCCTTCGCGCGGGTCTGAAGTATGTCGTGATGACCCACGCCGCCACCACCCTCATGTTGATCGCCATCATAGTCGTGTGGAAAACATCGCAGCCCCATTCCTTCAGCTTCGCCGCGGCAAAGGAGGCATTCGCCCATCTCGCTGCCACCAAGCCCGCGCTGCTCCATGTGCTGCTCGCGTTGTGGTTCATCGGCTTCGCCACCAAGGCGGGGGTGCTGCCCTTCGGTGACTGGCTGCCGGACGCGTACCCGGCGGCGCCGAGCGGGGCCTCCGCGGCGTTTGCCGGCAGCATGACGAATCTGGGGATCTACGGTCTGCTGCGCGTGTTTCTGGAGATACTGCCGGCGACCGAGTTCTATGCGATCTGGGGCATGGTAATAGCGCTGTTCGGAGCTGTATCCATGTTCGTCGCCACCATCACCGCGCTGGCTCAGGATGACTCAAAGCGGCTGCTGGCATTCCAGATGATTGGACAGATAGGCTATGTGCTGCTGGCGATAGGCACCGGCATCTATGTGCTTCCCACCCACCCGTTGGTAGGGATGCTGGCAATCATGGCTGCGGTCTTCCACCTTGTCAATGGCGCGTGCTATAAGCCGTTGCTCTTCTTCAATGCTGGGTCCATTCTGCTGAGAAGCGGCCAGCGAAACCTGAACCGGGTGTGCGGGCTATCGGCGATAATGCCCGTGACGGCGCTTACTGCCGTTGTCGCCTCGTTCTCCATCGCGGGTATGCCACCGTTCAACGGTTTTGCCAGCAAGTGGGTCATCTATCACGTGACGATCCTCGGGGTGCCAGAATTGCCTGTCTTCCTGCTTCTGGGTATCGTGGCCCTGTTCATATCACTGGTTACGCTCGCGGCCTTCCTGAAGCTGCTGGGTGGGGCCTTTCTAGGGGAGTGCTTGCTGCCGGAGGAGAGGGCCAAGGCGGGAGACGTTCCCGCGTCGATGCAGTTCCCGCAGGTAGTTCTGGCCGCGCTCTGCGTGGGCTTTGGGCTGGTCCCGATGCTGCCGCTCGCCGCCATCTTCCGCGCGGTCAGAGCGCTTCCTGTCTTCGGTGCAGTGCCGAACCTCGAAAGCCTGCTGGGAAGCTCGTGGGCCGGGCTGCAGTTGTCCCTGTTCGGCGAGCAGACAACAGGGGTGTGGCTCCCACTTGCCGGGCTCGGTGCCCTCATTCTCGCTTTTCTCTTGGCGCACGCGGTCTCGCGGCTCGGTGCGGCGGAGCGGCGTCGGGTCAGCATGTGGCACTGCGGTACACTCCTCGACGGCGAGAGGGCGCACTACCTGGTAGTAGAGCCCAAGCATGACCCTGCCACCGCCGACTTCGAGGCCCGCTATCAGGCGCACGGCCTGTATGGGGCGTTCAAGGAGGCGTTCCGCAGCATCTATCCTACGATTCGGGTGCCGCGCGTGCCCTACCCGAAAGCGTTAATGTCCATCTTCGACGCAGACACCTGGCTCTTCCAGCCGCTGGTGCGGACGGGGGATTGGCTTACGCAGAGATTCAGCCGCACGCACTCAGGTGTGCCACAGCAGTATCTGATCTGGCAGTTGCTGGGCCTTGTGCTCGTGTTGGTCGTGCTGGCCCTTTGGGGCCGATAGGGTGAGGGGAAGGGAGGAAGGTTGAGATGACGACTGCTGAGCTGATCCGGAGGCTGCGGGAGAGCTTCGGGCCGGCTATTCGGAGTGTCGCGGAGCCCGTTGCGGGCAAGGTCCGGGTGGCGGTGGCTCCAGAGGTGGTGGTGCGAGCTGCAAAGGCGCTGACGCAGGAGTACGACGCGCGTTTCCTGATCACGGCCGGGATTGACTCTCGGGAAGAACGCGGCTGCTTCGATGTAGACCACATTTTCTCGCTGGACAACGATAACATCTTCGTCATTCTGCGCGCCAGCGTGCCGGGTGACTCGCCAAAGGTGGCGGCCATCACCCCTGAGATACCCGCGGCCGGATGGGCGGAGCGGGAGCTGCAGGACCTCTTTGGCGTCAAAGCGGAGGGACACCCGGATCCCCGACGCCTGATCCTGCCGGACGACTGGCCGGATGGCGTCTATCCGCTCCGAAAGGACGTCAAGTACGGCGACTGGCCGCCCGTCGGGGATGAAACCACGGACGCGCCCTATCCGTTCAAGCAGGCACCCGAGGGCACGTCGACGGTCGTCGTTGGGCCGTTCTTCCCGGTGCTGGAGGAGCCGGTCCAGCTTCGGCTCTTCGTGGACGGGGAACGTGTGGTGGACTGCGACTACCGCGGCTTCTACAACCACCGCGGAATCGAGAAGATGGGGGACAGCGAGCTGTCGTACAACGAGATTCCCTTCATCGCGGAACGCATCTGCGGCATCTGCGGGTTCATCCACTCGAGCTGCTACTGCGAGACCGCGGAGGAGGCAATGGGGTTCAGGGCCCCGCGGCGGGCCCGCTACATCCGCGGGATAATGCTGGAACTGGAGCGCCTAGAGTCCCACCTCCTGTGGACGGGGATTGCAGGCCACATCCTGGGGTTCGACACCGTGCTCATGCAGACGTGGCGGATGCGGGAGCCCTTGATGTGGCTGTGTGAGAAGATCTCAGGCAACCGCAAGACATACGGGATGAACATCGTGGGCGGAGTGCGCCGCGACATCCCCAAGGAGCTTCACCCCGACATCTTGGGCGTGGTCGACAAGATAGAGCAGGAGTGGAGTCAACTGGTCAACGCGGTCGAGGGAGACACCACGCTTCGCGCTCGCCTCGTCGGCGTAGGCATGCTTCCGGAGGCCACTGCGCGGGCGATCGCGGTCGTGGGTCCGACTGCCCGCGGCTCCGACTTGCATATTGACGCTCGGGCCGACCATCCGTACGCCGCCTACGACGAGGTCCCCGCGAAAGTGATCACTCATCCGGGCTGCGACAACTGGGGACGGGTGCTGGTGCGGCTGCTGGAGACGCTGGAGTCCGTCCGGTGGATCCGAGAGGCTCTGAAGCAGATGCCGGATGGGCCCATCCTCTCCGATGAGATACCGGAGGAAATTCCGAGCGGCCAGTGGGGGGCATGCACGATCGAGGCGCCGCGGGGAGAGGCGATCCACTACGTGCTGACCGGAGGCGACAACCGACCGGCGCGGTGGCGGGTGCGAGCGCCAACGTATGCCAATCTCCAGGCGCTGCCGTCCATGATCAAGAACGAGACCATCGCGGACGTGCCGATCACGCTCGGAAGCATGGATCCCTGCTTCTCCTGCACGGAGCGGGTCGAGGTGATCAACGCACGCTCCGGCGAGTCGGATGTGATCAACCACGAGGAGCTGCTGGCGCGCTCGCGCGCGGCGACAGAGCGGCTCCGGCGACGCTGAGGAGGCAGGCCGTGGCGAGGACGATTCTCGAGATCGCGCTGAGCCTGATCATCCTGATCGGACTGGCACCTCTGGCGGAGGGGCTCCTTCGCAAGCTGAAGGCGATAGTCCACTCGCGCCAGGGCCCTCCAGTGCTTCAGCCGTACATGGACATCGCAAAGCTGCTGGTGAAAGAGGACCTGTCCACCACCGACAACTGGATCTGGCGGATGGCGCCCGCTCTCTGCCTCGGCGCGACTATGGTGCTGGCCGTGCTCACTCCTCTGGGTGGTCCGCCGGCCTTCCGCATGGCGGGGGATGTCATTGTCTTCATTTACTTCGCATCCCTGGCCGCCGTCGCGGTCATCCTGGGTGGATTCGCTTCGGGAAACCCCTATGCGTACGTGGGCGGCAGCCGCGAGATGATGATGATGCTGAGCGTGGAGCCTGTGATGACCGTCGCGCTCGCCGTGGGCGCGATCAAGGCTCATGCGCTGACCTTCGACGGTCTGATGTCGAGCCCGGCGGCGACCAGCGGCTCAATCTCGATGGTGGTCGCAGGCATCGCGTTCTTGCTTGCGCTCCAGGCGCAGGCCGGCAAGCTCCCGTTCGACATCGCAGAGGCCGATCAGGAGATCATGGGAGGCCCGTTCATCGAACGGAGCGGGCCCGGCCTTGCGCTCTTCCGGTGGGCGATGCACGCGCGGCTGATGATCTTCACCGCGGTGTTGGTGAGTGTCTTCGTACCGTGGCCAATCGTGGAGAACCTGGGTCTGAGCTTGGTGCTGACACTGGCCAAGATGAGTATCGTGCTCGCCCTGGTCGGTGTCGTCGATGTTGTCAACCCAAGGCTGCGAATCGACCAGTCGATGGGATATTACGCTCGCATTGTGGTGTTCGTGTCGGTTGGCGCACTGGCGCTGGCAATTGTCGGGCACTGAGGAAGGAAGGGCCGTATGATCATAAGCAAGCTCAAGGAGGCGCTGATCTGCTTCAAGGCCGGGCGGGTCACTCTGCCCTATCCCTTCCAGCCACACGAGCCGGAGGGCGACTTCCGCGGCCAGCTTGTGGTGGATGTAGAGAAGTGCGTGGGCTGCGGCGGATGCGCCGAGGTGTGTCCTCCGCGATGCATTGAGATCAGCGACCCGAGCCACGACAAGCGCGTGATCGAGTTCTTCCTGGAGCGATGCACCTACTGCGCGCGCTGTGTGGAGGTCTGCCCCGAGGATGCGATCACGGCGAGTAAGGAATACGAGACGGCCACGAACGACCGGAACGACATGCACATTCGCGTCGAAGTGTTCATGAGCACGTGCCGGCGGTGCGGTCGCTGCTATGAGCCGCCCACCCCGCTGGACCGCCTGACGGTCACCGGATTCCGTCCCCCGGTGGGAGAGGAGCAGCCGTGACCTACAACTTGCGGCTCATCGAAACTCTCAGCCTCATAATGATCATCACCTCGGTGGCCGCGGTGGAGAGCCACAACCTGAGGCGCGCCGCCACCGCCTACTGCATCCAGGCGCTCTTGATCTGCGGGCTCATTCTCGCCTTTGCGGTCGGCAACCCCGCGCTCTACATATGGGCGGCCGTGGCCCTGGCCACGAAGGCCATCATCACGCCCTGGCTGCTGCTCCATTACATCAGCCGTACGGGCGACGAGGAGGTTCGCGCCATCATCGGCTTCGGGCCCTCGGTTCTGCTCGCTTCGGCGCTGCTCATCGCGTCGTACAGCCTCACCCACCGTTACGTCCACTTCCTCGCCCCAACGCCGGAGGCGGCCCAGGGGGCCTTCCGGACGAACCTGGCCGTCAGCATGACAGTCTTCGCGCTCGGCCTCTATGCCATTCTCTCGCGCCGCGATGCCATAAAGACAGTTATTGGGCTCTGCCTGCTTGAGAACGCAATCCACCTCAGCCTGGTGAGTCTGGCGCCGGAGATGCGAGAGACGGCCCTCGTAGGTATCGCCACCGAGGTCGTCATCACGATCGCGCTTCTGCTGTACGTGATCGATGGCATTAGGCAAGAACTCGGCACGACCGATACCTTCGAGCTTTCGGAGCTTCACTGGTAGAAGAGGAGAAGGCGCATGCACGAAGTCCCGTCGGGCCTGCTGATAGCAATCTGCGTCGTTCCGGCCGCTCTGGCATTGGTCACATATCCGCTCGCGCGCGCCGCGCGGCCGCTGGGTCCGATTCTCAATCTGCTCGGCGCGGTGCTCACGGCGGCGCTCGCCGTCCCGCTGGCCTTGGGTGCGATGCAAGGACAGGTGCTTGTGGCGGTCTCGCGGGAGCTTCGCGCCGACGCGCTGTCCGCACTGCTCGTGCTTGTCATCTCCTTCGTCAGCCTGGCCACCGCGGTGTATGCGTTCCCGTACATGCGCCTCGAACTGCTGCTGAACCGAGCCGGCCGCGACGCGGGCCCGGAGGCGCGCAGTAGGCGGCTGGCAACCTTCTACGCGCTCTCGCTTGCCTTCTTGGCGACAATGGTGTGGGCTTGCGTCACCAACAACATCATCATGCTCTACGTATCGGTCGAGGCGAGCACTATCGCGTCCGGGCTGCTGGTCGCCTTCTACTGGGACCGCCGGTCTCTGGAGGCTGGCTACAAGTACCTCCTGCTGCTCACGGTAGGCATTGCCTTCGCGCTGTTTGGCTGCGTCTTCCTCTATGCCTCGGCCGCCCCCTACGTGTCAGAGGCGGCCGGCGTGCGGGCGATGCTGATCAGCGACCTTCCACAGGTTGCCGTCCATATCCCGCGCGGGATAGCATTGCTGATAATGGGGTTCTTTATCGTTGGCTTCGGCACGAAGGCCGGCCTTGCTCCCTTCCACCCCTGGCTGCCCGACGCCCACGCCGAGGCCCCCAGCCCAGTGAGTGCGCTGCTTTCCGGTGTCATGATAAAGATGGCGATCTACGCGCTGGCGCGGACGCTCTCGATCTTCTTCCCAGTGGCGGCCTACCACCCGGTGTCTCTGTTCCTGGTCGTCCTGGCGGCATTCACGATGCTGCTCGGAGGTGTAATGTGTCTCGCCCAGGACGACCTAAAGCGGCTGCTTGCATATTCCTCCGTGAGTCAGATCGGGTATATCGCGATGGCCATAGGGATCGTCGGTCTTGGTTTCGGCCAGACGACCGGATATCTCGCCGGCTATGGCGGCCTCTTCCACCTATTGAACCATGCACTCTCTAAGGCGGCTCTCTTCCTCGCCGTCGGAGCCATCATCTATACAACGGCGGGCCGGCGCATGAGCGAGCTGAGCGGACTGGCGCGGCGCATGCCGGTCACGGGCGTTGCCTTCTTCGTGGCGGCCTTCGCGATCTCGGGGATGCCGCCCTTCAACGGATTCTGGAGCAAGCTCACCATCTACATGGCTGCGGCAAAGGCCGAGCTTTGGTGGGCATTGGGCATCGCCATTGCCACCAGCTTGCTGACGCTGGTCGCCTTCGTGAGGGCCGGATACCGGGTGTTCTGGAGCGAGGGCGACGCTGACCTAGCGGAGGCCGAGCCCCGCGACGCGCCGGTCGCGATGCTGCTGCCAATGGGGGTGCTGGCGGGCCTCGGGGTTCTGATCGGGGTCTATCCGCAGAGCGGGTATCCGCTGCTGGACCCAGCCGCACGCGCGCTGGCCAGCATCTTCTGAGGCGATTTGGAGGAAGCCGATGGCAGTAAGCGATTTGCTGAAGAAGTTCTTCCCGAAGTCGTTGTGGGTCTATCACGTGAACACCGGAGCCTGCAACGGATGCGATATCGAGGTTATCGATGTCCTGACTCCGTACTATGACGCGGAGCGCTTCGGGATCAAGCTCGTCGGCTCGCCGCGGCACGCGGACGTGCTGCTCGTGTGTGGTCCCGTGACTCGACAAGTGGCGCCCGCGGTGCGCCGGCTCTACGAGGCCGTGCCCGCGCCGAAACTTGTCTTCGCCATCGGTTCCTGCGCGTGCGGCGGCGGCATCTGGCATGACAGCTACAACATCCTCGGCGGTGCCGAGAAGGTACTCCCGGTGGACTTCTATATCCCAGGCTGCCCTCCGCGCCCCGAGGCCATCCTCTATGGCGTGGCCCTCGCGCTGGGTCTGGTACCGAAGAAGACGGCTCCCGTCTACAGCCGCCAGAGGTTCTTGGACCTCGTAGAGGCGCAATCCAAGGAAGCCGTCGCCGCACCCCTCGCCGAGCAGAAGTAAGAAGCACAAGCAGGAACCGTGCCGCCTGCGGCAGAACCAACCCGCGGTCATGACGCCTCGGGCGAGGGGACTCTGTCCCCCTGTGCTACTGGCAGTGATTCTGCTCGCGCTCAGCGCCTCGTTGGGATCGGCCGCGAAGGGAGAGGACGTCTACGAACCTGCCGCCTTGCGTGTCGATCTGCCCAGCGGAGCGCGGTCTACTGGTGCTCGGGCCCGTGCGC
>DAOVEW010000197.1 GCA_030668755.1 Bacillota bacterium
CGTACGCATGAAGGGCGCTGGCTCCGAGGACTGGGAGGAGGTCGCGCTCACCCACGGCTATGCCGAGAACAGCCGCGGCCTCGGAGTCGCCGACATGGCCTGCGCCCTGCGTTCCGGCCGGCCCCACCGCGCCTCCGGCGACCAGGCCTACCACGTCCTCGACATCATGCACGCCATCCACGACGCGTCTTCGGAGGGAGAGCACATCGAGCTCCAAAGCACCTGCCCCCGCCCGGCACCCCTGCCCGTGGGGCTTACCCCCGGCGCCCTCGACCCATAGCCCTCGCTGTGGTGGGCCGCACCTGCTCGGCAGTTGCACTCCCGAAACGCGTGGAACAGGACCCGTACCGCGTCGCGGGGAACGTCCCTACAGATGATCTTGTATTATAGTAACACCGGCCCACGATTGGCCTTGCATAGTAGGAAAACAGGGGGATTCCTGGGGAGTGATATGAGGTGCGTCTTGTGCATTCGGGGTCGCGGGGGCCATTTGGGCGTAGTCATCGTCAGCAGCCTTAGAAGCGAGTGAAAGGGGGTGCGGGGGAAACGAATCGCCGGTCGTTTCCCCCGCCAGGCCTTTCCGCTCGGCATGGATATGCCGAGCGTTACCATAATACAAGAAACTCAATAATCCATGCACTCCGACAGACATGCCTCAATCGGCGCCGACCTGGCCCTGCTCGCCGTCGCTGCCATCTGGGGCCTCACATTCAGCGCGGTCCAGCGCGCCCTCGACGTGGCCGCGCCTATGTCCTTCCTCGCCGCACGCTTCTCCCTCGCGGCCGTCGTGCTGTTCCTCTGCTTCCCGCGGCGCGCCTTCCGCATCACCCGCCGCGGCCTAGCGGTCGCCGCCCTCCTCGGCCTCTGGCTCACCGCTGGCTACGGCCTTCAAACCGTCGGCCTCCTCTACACCACCGCCTCCAAGTCGGCCTTCATCACCGGACTAAGCGTTGTCCTCGTGCCGATCCTCTCCCTCGTCGTCTCCCGCGCGCTGCCGAGAATCACCTCCCTCCTCGCCGTCCTGCTGGCGATTGGGGGCCTCTGCCTGCTCACCTCACCCGGCGCCATGGGCCTCAACCTCGGCGACCTCCTCACCCTCGGCTGCGCGGGGGCCTTCGCCCTCCACATCGTCACCACCGAACGTGCAGCACCGCACCACGACCCACTCCCCCTCGCCTTCTGGCAGATCGCCACCACCGCCGTCGCCTGCACGATACTCATGGGCGTGTTCGAGAGCCCGCGCCTGCCCCTCACCCCTTGGACCATTGCCGCCCTCGCCATAACCGGGGTATTGGCCACTGCACTCGCCTTCGCCGTCCAGATGTGGGCTCAGCGCCGCACCTCAGCCACCCACGTCGCCGTCATCTTCACCGGCGAGCCGGTCTTCGCCGCCCTCTTCGCCCGCTTCATCCAACAAGAGGTGCTTGGACTCGCCGGCCTGGCCGGCGGTACCCTCATCATCCTCGGCATCCTCGTAGCCCAGCTCGGAGCGCGCCCTCGAGAGCCTTGAGCAACCTTCCCTATAGCCCTTCTTGTTCAGCCGGCTGGCGGCTAGCCAGAGGATGCCGACATCGGGCCCGGAAACCGCATTCAGGGAGAGCGGACTGATGCCATCCCAGCCAGCATGTGGTGCTTGCACGAAATGTGGATCGACGAGTGTCGAGTGTAGCTGGCGTAGCGAGTCAGATGGTGCTGCTTGGACATGGATCACGTGGACGCACAGGTGCCGCGGCTGTGGCCACGCCGAGCAGCGTGAAGTGCAATACCCCTACGACCAGGAAGACACGGAAAGCTGCCCTCTGCCGCACCTCCGAGGCGGTCGCCGCTAAGGTCATGGGGTTCGCCGGTCCGGCAGCGCGCTGCCGAGATCACGCAGACTGCTAGCCCTTGCACAGACCCCCCAGTAGGCTCCGCTGACCGTGGCCCTACGTAGTCGCTACCTGGCCATGTACTCCAACAAGCCCTCGTACTTCGTCATGCCTGGGAACTTCGCGAACACCCGCAGTCTGCCGGGCTGTACTAGCGCGGCGCCCGAGAACCGGTCGCCATGCTTGTCGAGCGCCGACCATGCGTCCTCACTCCTCAGCACGACCACCTCCTCCGCCCTGGGCACGCTGAGCGCAAACTCCACCTTCTCGCCCGCCGGAATCTCGCGCGTGAGAGGACGTTCGAGCCGGCACTCACGCGCCAGGAAGGAATCATATACCTCGGGGAACCCCGCCTCGGCGCCTGCCCCCGAGAGGGCCCGGACCGCGTAATTCAACGCCGTCTCGTACTCCTCACCGATGGCAGCCCGTCGGCGCGCGAACACCCGCAGGAGGTAGCTCCCCGGCGACGGGAACACGGCCCGCACTACAAACCCGTCGCGCTCCCGCTGTGTGAACGCGTACTGCTTTGCAAGCTGCCTGCCGTCCTTCCGCGGCGCACCCGCGACCGGCGCACCCGCGAGCGGCGCGGCCGCGAGCAGCGCGGCTGTGAGCACCGTGTCCGGGGGCGCGCCGATCGTCACCTGCAAGGAACTCCCAGTCTGGATACCCGCCGCGCGGTGGCTCACCAGCCACAGCCCGCGCTCGAAGAAGAGCGACTTGAGGTGCACGCGGTTCAGATACTCTGTCTCCGAGATCGGAGTCGGCAGAAGCTGCCACTTAGCATCGTCAGGGAGATGGTCGTAAGCGAACTCCTCGGGCGGCGTCAGGAAGTAGTGATCCGTGAACCGCCGGAGGAACCGGCCCTGCTCGTCAATGTGTCCCGCCCCCCACGTGCAGTCCACCAGCTCCCACTCGTCGTCTATCTTGACCGCGTTCCACGCGTGCTCGAGCGCGCTGTTCAGCCCCTGCCCCGGCTCATACCCGCGCCCCTTCCCATGCCCCGTGACAATCTCCGCCTCCAGCCCCAGCGCCTCGCCCAGCTCCTCGAAGAGCGCGGCGTACCCCGAGCACGTCGCGCGCCGGCTCCTTAGAACAGACGATGTCTCTTGCCTCTTCCCCCTTAGCGATACATCGTAGGCGACGTTGTGCGCGATCCAGGTGAAGACAGCGCGCGCCTTCTCACCGTCGTCGTTCACCCACTGGCCCAAGTAAGTCGCCAGGCTCTCCACCGACATCGCGCACGAGGCCGGTGCCGCGCGCGCGCGCGCGTCCACCAGCGCATACCTGCCGCGCTCGTCTCGCGCAGCCGCCCGGCCTCCGACGATCAGCGCCGCCAGCACCAACCACAGCAAGATTCGGCCGTGCATTCGATGACCGCCCCCTTTAGCCTAACATTAGTACACCGCCTTGCATGCAGCCACCTGCCTGGGCCCGCCACCCATTCCCGTTGGGCAGGAGCCCCTAGGCCCGGCCGAGCCGGGCCGGGGTGGCGGCCCAAAGGGCCTAGCCACTTGCCTCCTGCCCGGTGCGTTCTCCTCTTCGGGTAGGCCAGGAGCCTTGGCCGCCGTAGCCCAACGAGCGAAGGCCGCTTGCTTGTCCTGAGCGCAGCCGAAGGGCCTCCTGCCCCTGTAGGGCGGCCATGCGCAGCATCCCCGCCGGCCCTTGCCGTTCTGTAGGGCGCGCATTTGGCTAGGTCCGCCGTTGGCGGACCGCCATCCCGGCCCGAAGGGCTTAGGGACCCATGCGCGCCTCTTGCTCCTCCCTGTCATTCTGAGGGAGGCCGCCCCGTGCGGCTGACCGAAGAATCTCACCGTTGCTCGCAGTGCGACCCTCAGCGAAATCGCGTAGGGCAGGAGCGTGTCTCCTGCCCCTGTACCGCAACCATCCGCCATCCCCGCCCCGCTTCCTGCTACCACTGGCGGGAGAATGGCCTCCGCGCGTGGTATTGTTCTCACAGCACCGCGCACGGGAGGCCTGAGGGGATGGCGGACAACAAGCTCTACTACGGCGACAACCTGGAAATCCTGCGGCGCTACGTCAAGGACAAGTCTGTTGATCTCGTCTACCTCGACCCCCCTTTCAAGAGCAACCAGGACTACAACGTCCTCTTCGCCGAGCGCAACGGCTCGCGGTCCGCTTCGCAGATCAAGGCCTTCGAGGACACGTGGCGGTGGGACCAGACCGCGGCCGAGGCGTGCCGGGAAATCCTGGAAGATGACCGTTACAGCGTACGGGTGTCCCAGATAATGCTCGCCTTCAAGACCTTTCTCGGTGAGAGCGACGTGCTT
>DAOVEW010000017.1 GCA_030668755.1 Bacillota bacterium
CCTCGCGGCCTTCGGCCTGAGCATGCTCGCAGGAATCGGCCTCGACGCAGCGGCCCGCCGCCTCGCCGAGAGCCGACCGCACACCCGCGCCTCCCTCTTCGCCTTGCTGCTTGCCACAGGCGCCGCCGTTGCAATATGGCACTCGACGGGAACGCCCGCAGTGGCCCAGGTCAACGTGGGCGTTGCCCCCCTGGCAAAGGCGGAGGCCGCGCGGGCCTGGGCGCTCATCGCGGTCGCCTTGGTCGCCCTCCAGCTCCTGGGGCGCATATCCCTGCGCCGCCTCGGCCAGCTCGCCCTCCTCGCAATCCTCGCCGCCGACCCGCTGCTCGCGGCCCGGCACCACATCCACCGTGTGCCGACCGCCTTCGTCTACCCGCACTTCGACATCGCGCACCAGGCAGGGGGGAGGATAATCGCGAATGCCCGCGACTGGCCGCTGAATCGCTTCCCCGATGCAGTTCTCCCCCCCAACTCCGCCACCGTCTACCACCTGCGCGATCTCTTCGGCTACGACTCCCTCTACCTTGCCCGATACCGCGACTTCGCCGCAGCCGTACAGCACGGAGACCCAAGCCCGCCCCTCAATGGCAACCTCTTGCTGGCTCGATTGTCCGGCTTCTACGGCCTCGACATGATGAGCCTCGCCGCCGCCGACACCGTCCTCTCGCCAGTGCCCCTCTACGGCCTCCGCATGGACCGACTCGGCGCCTTCTACACCTACCGCAACCCTTACGCCCGGCCCCGCGCCTGGGTCGCCGGCTCCGCCATCTCCGTCCCCACACACACCGACGCAGTCGTCGCCCTCGCCCGCCTCGGCCCCATGGACGACTGCGTCCTGCTCACCGGCCCCGACGGCCTCGGCGCCCCGACCGTCTTTGGGCGGCCCTCCGCCACTGTCCGCGACATCTCGCCCAACGAGGTGCAAATCGCAATCCAGGGTGGGGGAGGAGGCTACCTCTTCATCGCCGACGCCTATGCCCCTGGCTGGCGCGCCTACGCCGGCGAGAGGGAGCTTCCAGTCTGCCCCGCCTATGTGGCATTTCGTGCTGTGCCCCTCCCACCCGACGCCCAATCCATCACCCTCCGCTGCGAGCCCACCACCTTCCGCATCGGCCTCTTCGCAAGCCTACTCGCGGTGCTGGCCCTCGCCGCCACCGCCGGCCGCCTCCTCCTGCCTGAGCGGCGACCATGACCGACAGCCACCACAGCCCTCATCGCTCCCGCCTCTGGCCGCCCCTGCTCTTCCTGTCACTCGGCGCCCTTGCCCTCCGCCTGGTCGGAATCTGGTGGGGCCTTCCTGACGACCGCCACTACTTCTCCTATCACCCCGACGAAATCTTCTTGCTGCTGCCCTCCTTCGGCTTCGTTCAGGGCGACTGGAACCCGCACTTCTTCAACTACGGAACCCTCTACATCTATCTCGTCGGCCTTCCCGCCGTCATCCTCGGCCTCGTCCCCGACCCCTCTCACTTCCCCGCCGGCCTCCGGCCTCTCTACCTCGAAGGCCGCCTCATCACCGCACTCCTCGGCTCGGCCACCGTCCCCCTCCTCTATCTCGCCCTCCGCCCCACCAGCCGATGGCTTGCCCTCCTCTCCGCCGCCCTCCTCGCCATCTGCCCCCTCCACCTCATCACCAGCCACTACGCCACCGTGGACGTCCCAGCGACTTTCTTCTTGACGCTCGCGCTTCTCTTCACCCTGCGGGGCGCCGGCCGGCCGGGTGCGAAGGCGGCTGCCGCCGCGGGATTAGCCGTCGGGCTGGCGGCGGCAACGAAGTACAACGCCGGTCTCTTCCTCATTCCCGCACTACTTGCGCCGGCATTCGCGCGCCGCAAAGCCGCCGCGGGTTGGTGGCTCGCCCTCCCCGCGGCCGCGCTTCTCGGCTTCCTCATCGGCAACCCCTACGCCGCCTCCCACGAGTTCCTCAAGGGCTTCCTCTTCGAGTTCCACCACGCCCGTGAGGGCGGCACCCTTGCCTTCGTGGGCGCCGGCTCCGGTTGGGCCTACCACCTCACCCGCGGCCTCCCCGTCGCGCTCGCCTACCCGCTGCTCGCCGCCGCCGTCATCGGTGTAGTCGCGGCCGTCGCGCGGCCCTCCCCGGCCCCGCTGCTCTCCCTGCTCTGGACCGCTTTCTACCTCCTCGTCATCGGCTTCAGCAAAGAGCGCTTCATCCGCTACCTCGTCCCCCTCATGCCCTTCCTCTGCCTGCTGGCCGCCCACGGACTTATCTGGGTCGTCGCCGGCGCGAAACGCCTCCGCGCGCAGGCCACCGCCGTACTCGCCGTAGTCATCCTCATGCTTCTCACGGCCCTCTACGCATTGGCCCAGCTCATTCCGTCCGTCCTGGATGCGCGCGACCTAGCCTGGATGCAGGCCCGCTCGGATATCCTTGCATCCACCCCGGATGCCACTGTCGGCTTCGCCGGCAGTCCCTGGTACTACCACCCTCCTGTCTCCCCCTACAACGCCGGCGCCTTCTCCCGCTCCTGGTTTCAGGAATGGAACACCACCGCCGACCACCCGGTCATCGTCACCGGCTGGAACGCCGACCGCCTCCGCCAATCCCAGCCCACCCTCTTCTTCGTCTCCGACCTCGAGGCCGCCGACCTACAGCGCCTCGGCCGCACCGAGGCCATCGAGTTCCTCGCCGCTCTCGATGAGACGTACTCCCGCCGGATCACCTTCGGCGACCGCCCTCTGCCCTTCTCCTGGCTGGCCCCCGCTCGCGCATCCCAGCCTCCCGACTGGCTCTATCCCACTCCCCACATCACGATGTACTATCATGGCCCAGGCCAATGACCCAGCATCACCAAGAACCAACCCCGGGCTTCCCCGACGCCGCGCAGCTTCGCTGGGCCGCCGCCTTCGCCGCGCTCGTCATGCTTCTCACCTGCCTCCCGTACCTATACGGACTCCTGATACGGCCGCCCGGTTGCTACTACTCCGGCCTCCTCGCCAACCCCGACGAGCACAACGTCTACCTCGCCTACATGCGCCAGGCCCGCGATGGCGCGCTTTTTCTCTTTGACCCCTTCACCTCGGAGCCGCAGGCCGGCCGCGTCATCAACCTCTTCTTCCTCGCCCTCGGCTGCCTGAGCCGCACCCTTCACCTGCCGCTGCCCCTTGCCTACCACCTGGCGCGTCTCGCGTCTGGCTGGCTCCTGCTCATGGCCGTGTACTGCCTCGGCGCCTACGCCCTGGAATCCCTCTTCGCTCGCCGTCTTGCGCTCCTCCTCGCGGCATTCGCTTCGGGCCTCGGCTGGCTCTTCCATGCAGGTCCGGGCCAGCCCCACCCCATAGACTACGGCCCCGGCCTCGTCATGCCCGAGGCCATCACCTCCCTCAGCCTCCTCCTCAACCCGCTCTTCACCTTCTCCATGTTCTTGATGATCGTCGCCATCGGCCTTGGCGTGCACGCCTTCTCCGCGGGTTCGCCGCGCTCGGCCCTCATCGCCGGGCTGTCGGCATTCCTCCTCGGCAACATCCACACCTACGACCTTGCCCCCGTTGCCCTCGTGCTCGCGGGATACCTCCTCGTCCTGCTTCTCTCCCGTGCGCTCACGATCCGCGCCATCCTGCTGGCCGCCCTGATCGCGGCCCTCGCGGCCCCCTCGCTGGCCTACCAATTGTGGCTCATGCGCTCGGGCGAGCTTACGCTCGCGGTAAAGGCCGTCGAAACTCCGGTGCTCTCTCCCGCGCCGGCCTTCCTCGCCCTCGGACTCGGCATTCCCCTCGCCCTGGCCCTCGGCGGCCTCGCATATGCGGCCACACCGCACGCACGGCCCACCGCGCGCGCTCTCGCCCTCTGGCTCGTCCTCGGCCTCGCTCTCATCTACGCGCCGGTGCCTTTCCAGCGCAAGCTCGCTGAAGGCATCCACATCCCCGTCGTCTTGCTCGCCGCACTCGCGCTCGAACGCCTCATTCCCACGGCCATCGCCCGCTGGCGGCTTCCCGCCGCCGTCCTCCTGCTGGCGCTGACTCTCCCCTCGAACATCCTCTTCGCCGCCCGCGCGGTTCGCGATCTCCGCACCAACAACCAGGCCTACCTCGGCAACCTCATGCCCCCCCTCTACCTCCGCCCCGACCAGTATGGCTCGCTCCGTTGGCTCGGCGACCATGCCTCCCGCTCGGACGTCCTTCTCTGCAGCTCCTTCCTCGGCAGCTACGCACCATCGCTCGCAAACGCGCGCGTCCACCTCGGACATTGGGCCGAAACCCTGCACTTCTCCCGCAAGGTCAGCGACCTCTCCCGCTTCCTCCGAGCCGACACCCCCGATGCCGCTCGCAGGGCCCTCTGTCGTCGCGAGGGCATCACCTACGTCTTGCGAGACCGAACCATCTACGACGAGGTATACTGTCTCGCGCCCGACGGCTCGACCCAGCCCCTCTTCGAGCCCGATGATTCGCATTGGCTCGCGCCGGTCTACGAGAAGGAAAGGGTTTCACTCTACCGCGTGAAGTAGCTCTCTGGATATGACCTCGCCAGCAGATAACAGGTCGGCCCGTCATCTCCTCCTGATCGCCGCCGCAGCGACGGTGGCGCTCGGCGCTGCCCTCGCCCTTGGCTGGGAGCCCGGCATCCCGGGCGAGTGGGTCTGGCGCGCCAACGTCCTCCCGGTATACCTCTGGCCCGCGCTCCTCGCCGGACTCGCTCTCGTGGTCCTTTCCGCCGTTGGATGCCGGCCCGACCGATGGCAGCGCCTCTCTTCAGCCGGACGCGCCGGTTGGCTCGCCGCCCTTGTCGTCGTGGTCTTCGTGCTCCAATTCTCCCTGCTCAACGCCCTCGGCGGCCCTTGGACCGGCCCCGGCGCCGTCATCGCCAGTCCCAACGCCACAACCTACTTCGCCGTATCCCTGGACGTCCACGGCCTCCGCCAGTGGCTCGCATCCTACCCCGACTTGATGCCCGACCTCCCTCACCACGCCGCCACCCATCCCCCAGGCCTCGTCCTCCTGTTCCTCCTCGTCCGCCGGCTGTGCTCCGCCCTCCTGGTGGAGCCCACCCCCTGGCTCGCCAACACCGCTCGGCTCTACAGCGACACCTTTGGCCTCGGTCTCGCTCCCGCCGACGCGCTCGCCGCCGCCGTCAGCGCCTACCTCATTGCCTTCTCCGGCTCGCTCGGCCTGCTTCCCCTCTACTTCCTCGTTCGCCGTCTCGCCGACGCGCGCGCAGCCATCTGCGCCGCCTATCTCGCCGGCAGCATGCCGGGACTGCTCCTCCTCGGTGCCTCCCCCGATCTCATCATCGCCACGCTCGCCATCACCGCGCTCTGCCTCGCCTATACGGCGTGGCGCAACGGCAGCGCCCCCCTCGCATTTCTCGCGGGCCTCACCGTCGCCGTCGGGCTGTTTCTCAGCCTCGCCTTCGCGCTAGTTCTCGCCTGGGCTTTCCTCTGGTGCGTCCTCGGAATCCTCGCATCCCAGCACCGCCGGGCCGCGTTCCGGCGCGCGCTTCTCGGCGGCGCGGTCGCCCTCGCGGCCTGCGCCCTGTTCTACCTGGCCCTCTACTTCATCTCGGGCTACCGCCCCCTGGCGGTCGTCCGCGCCTCGCTCGCCGCGCACCGCGACATCACCACCGTCGCCTTTGCCCGCACCTACTGGAAGTGGGTCCTCATGAACCCCGTCGAGTGCGCCATCTTCGTCGGCCTCCCCCTCGCCGTCGCCGCGCTCTGGTCGGCCCGCGGCGCTCTTGGCGCCGCGCCGCGCCGCGGCCTCCGCTGGTTCCTCCTCTCTGCCCTGCTCCTGTTGGTGGCCCTCAACCTCTCCGGTGTCGTCCGCGGGGAAGTCGGCCGCATCTGGCTGTTTCTGCTCTGGCCCGCCGCGGTCGCCGCCGCCTCGTGGCTTGCCCTCCGGGAGCAGCGCGCTCCCATCGCCGCCCTGCTCGTCCTGCTTCAGGTCGCGCAGGCCCTGCTCATGCGCGGCTATCTCACCATATACAGCATCCTATGACCCATCCAGACGAAAGCGCGTCGAAAATCCGCAACTGGTGGCCCGCCCTCGCAATTGTCGGCGGCGCCTGCCTCTTCTGCTGGCCCGTGTTCCTGGGCCGCATCATGATGCCCGCCGACATGTGCCTCCTCATGCTCCCTTGGCGCTCCCTCCAGCATCACTTCCCCGACTTCTACCGGCCCCACAACCCGATGTTCGATCCCATTCAGCAGTACCTCCCCTGGCGCATCTACGCGGTCGAGTCCCTGCGCGCTGGATTCCTCCCGCTTTGGAATCCCTACGCCTTCTGCGGCACCCCCTTCCTCGCCAATCTCCAGTCAACCGTCCTCTATCCGCTCAACCTGCTCTTCCTCATCACCGGCGCCCGCCACGGCTTCGGAGTCTCCGCGATCCTCCACCTCACACTCGGCGGCCTCTTCATGTACGCCTTCCTCCGCACCCTCGCCCTCGCCCGGCCCGCCGCGCTCCTGGGCGCCCTCATCCTCATGTTCAACGGCTTCACGGTCTCCTGGCTCGAGTTCCCAACCATGTCCCTATGGGTCTTCATGTGGCTCCCCGCCGTCTTGCTCGCCTACGAACGATCGCTCCGCACCCCCCGCTCTGTGTGGCCCGTTCTCTGCGCCCTGGCCCTCGCCATCCAGTTCCTCGGCGGCCACCTCCAGATCTCCGCCTACGTCGTCATCGCCTTCCTCCTCTACGCGGTCGCGCGGATCATCTCCCGAGAAGAGCGCGCAGTCAGCCGCCCACTCGCCGCAGCCATCGGGTTGGGCTCCCTCGCCGTCGGCCTTGCCCTCGCCGCAGGCCAGCTCCTCCCCACCCTCGAACTGGCACAACAGACCGGCCGCGCTCCTCACGCCGCCGCCGAAGCCGCCCGCACCGCCTTCCCCCTCTCCCACTTCATCCTCTACCTCGTCCCCAACTTCTTCGGCAGCCCCGTCCACTACAACTACTGGGGCAACGTCGCTGACCCCAGCGCTCTCAACTTCTTCGAGACCGCCTGCTATGTCGGCGTTCTCCCTCTTCTCCTGGCCGTCTGGGCGCTTCGCCGCTGGCGCGAGCAGACCGCGCTCTTCTTCACTCTGCTCGCAATCTTCGCCCTCCTCGTCGCTGTCGGATCGCCTCTCTACCGGCTGCTGTACTACCTTACGCCCGGCTTTCGCCAGCTTGCCGGGGTCGCCCGCGTGCTCTGCCTCGCCGCATTCGGCCTCGCCGGTCTCGCCGCCGTCGGCCTGGACGACCTCCTCGGCGCCAAAGCGCCGAGATCGCCTCGCTCCCCCCTGCTCGTCGCCTTCTCCCTAGCACTTGTGGTCGCTCTCGCGCTTGGCCTCGTCTGGCCTGCCCTCCACACAACCGAGTTCCGCGAAGCCTTCCCCGACTTCCCACCCTATCTCACGAAGCAGATTCTCTTCTTCTTCCTGCTCGCGGCGGCCGGCGGGGCCGTCGTCACCCTTCGCGCGCGCCTCCGCATCGGCATCCCCTTTGCCTCGGCCGCCTGCATCGGCCTGGTGGCCCTCGACCTCTTCGCCTTTGGCATCGGCTTCAACCCCTTCGTGGATCCACGCATGGCCTACCCCGAAACCGACTCCATCCGCTGGCTCAAAGACAACGTCGGCCACCACCGAATCGCGTCCCTCGCCTCCAATGGCCTCGACTGGATGGCCCACAACAGCCCGATGATATTCGGGCTGCGCGACATACACGGCTCCGACTCCCTCCGCCCCCGCCGCTCCTTCGAGCTCGCCTCCGGCCCCGACCTCGCCCAGGCCGACTACCCGGCCCCCGATTCCCCTCTCATGGATCTCCTCGCCGTCAAGTACCTGATCACGCGCCGTCCTGTCTCCGATGGATGGGTGCTCCGCCAGGACGCCGAAGTCCCGATCTACGAGAACCTGGAGGCCCTGCCCCGCGCCTACTTCCAGAGCGCAGCGCAGGAGCTCGCCTCATCCCATCCCACCGTGGGGCAGGAACTCGCCTCCTCCCGACCCACCGTTGGGCAGGAGCTTCCCTCCTCCCGACCCACCGTGGGGCAGGAGCTCGCCTCCTGCCCTCAAGGTTCTCTGGCCTTCGAGCGAGACGATCCTGACGCTATCACGCTGCAAGTGACGACCGATCAGCCTGCGCAGGTTGTGCTGACCGACTCCTACTACCCCGGCTGGCGAGCTCGGGTGGACGGCAGGCCAAGCGACATCCGTCGCGTCAACTACGCCTTCCGCGGGGTCCTCGTGCCGGCCGGCAACCACTCTGTCGAGCTGGCGTACGAGCCTGCCAGCTTCCAAGTCGGCCTCTTCGCCTCGCTCGTTGCCCTGCTCCTGCTCGCCGCCGCCGGCCCGGCCCTCTACCTGCGCGGCCGGCCCAGCGCCGCCGCAACCGCCTCCCGGTCGTAGACCACCAGCAGCGGCGTCTCTCCCAGCCTCACCGCCCAGGCCGGCTCCTCGTGCTCCACCAGCGCCCAGCACAGCTCAGTGTAATCGCTCTGCATGGCCTGAAACATCACATAGTCCACCGAGCCTGCCTCGCCCTCATCTCCCGTGAAGCCCACGTCCTCCCGCAGCGCTCCCGCCTGCTGCTGGAATTCGAGAAGGTAGATCACGCCCTTGGGAATCACGAGCACGCGCGGGTTCGGCTGCTCCACTCCGTTGAGGAATTCGGGCGCCTCCGCGAACACCTGCCCCCAATAGATCGTCTCGAACCCCCGCGCCGTCGCCCCCTCTGTTCCGCCGACCAGGGAGTTGTAGTACGCAAGCTGATACGGATGCGTCCTCGTCATCGCCTTTGCCCCCGGCAGCAGAAGCAGTGCCCCCAAAGCCGCACACACCAGACTCGAGAGCAAACCGTTTGCCCTCACCAAGCGCACGACGCGGCCCTGCAGCCACGCAAATCCGCCCCCCGCCAGCGCCGCCAGAAATGGAAACGCCGGCAGGAACAGCCGAACCCCGTTGTACTTCGGGCTGCTCGGCAGCGCGCTCGGCAGCAGCGCAATTGCCAGCCCCAACACCAGCAGCGCCCTCTCCGCCCTTGCCCTCCCGCGGCGACGCACGAGGCCCGTAGGAGCGACATTCCTGTCGCGACTTCCCCTCATCGCCCCCACAGCCGCGAGCACCAGCACCACCGGCGGCGTCGCCGCCGCGGCCATCACGAACGGATAGTGCCACGGCGCATATTCCCAGAGCCGCCCCAGATACCACACGTTATACGCCGCGTGCCCGAAGTGGAACCCCAGGTACTCCCGCAGGTGCGGCAACGAGTCCACCCACAGCCACGGCCAGCCCAGCCAGAAGACGGCCGGCCCAATCACCCCCAGTGCGACCGCGAGCTTCGCGCAGGGCCTTCGGTAATACGCCAGACCCCACGGGACCAGCAGCACCGGCAGGAAGAACGCGTTCAGCTTCGACAGCAGCGCCAGGCCGAACGACAACCCCGCCGCCGCGGTCCACCGCCACGAGTTCCTTCGCAGCGCCTC
>DAOVEW010000024.1 GCA_030668755.1 Bacillota bacterium
TGCACGACGGCGTTGGTACTCCCTGCGTGCACTCCGGCCTCCGACATGACGGGCTGGCGCGCGAGCTCCCGGCATGCATTGGTGATAGGAGGGGGCGGAACGTGTCAATACCGGCCGTACGTGCGGGCCGTCTCGACCATGGCTCGGATGTTGTCGTCGGGAGTGTCACGGCCGCACTGGTCTCCCGTGGACAGGATGAAACGCCCGCCCGTGCCCCCGTCGTCGATGGCCTTTCGGCTGGCCGCGGCCACGGTCTCAGGGGTCCCCTGGAGCATCACCTCTGTGGTGTGGAGATTGCCCTTGAGGACGATGTTGTCGCCGTGGCGACGCTTCAGCTCGGCTAGGTCGCAGTCGCCCATAGGGGGCACCTCGAGAGGATCTATCACCGTGAGATCGGTCTCCTCGGCGAAGATCTTCACCAGGGCACTCTCAGGGCCACATGAGTGGACGTGGGTTGGGATTCCGGCGGCCGTCGCAAGTTCAATTCCGCGCTTGACCGCGGGGAAAGCGAGCTGACGGAATATCTCGACCGTCTGGAAGACGAGGGTGCCGGAGCCGCCCACGCTGATGAAGTCCGGCCGCACGCCGTGCTCCATGAGCCTCCGGGAATAGCGCTCAGCGCGTTCCACGCGCTCGGCCGCCCACTGCTCGTGCTTGTCGGGATTGTCGTAGTAGCGGTAGACGTCCTCGGGGTTTCTGAGCACTGCCGACGAGATGACGCTCAGGCCCACCAGGCCTTGATCTCCCATCATCTCTTTCGCCCGCTCGAAGCCCCCGGGACCACCGTCTATGGGCTTCACTCCCTCCAGCGGCTCCCAGCGCTCCGGGACGGGAGGCAGTCCGACTTTCTCCACGGGCAATCCTCCAGTGGGCGGGTCCGAGACGTAGTACACAGCAACCTTGGGGGCCCAAATGCGCTTGCCCTTCTCCACGCGGCAGGCCTGAGTGATGATGCGGTCGGGACTGCGGAAAACGATGAAGCGTTCCCACTCCGGCTCCTGCTCGGGCTCGGCGCCGAAGTCCAGCGGTCGGTAGTCGTTGAAGAGCCCATCCATGAACCCGTCGATGTTGAAGTGCTTCGCGCACGCGATATGCGCTTCCCAGATCGGCGGATCGTTGTACAGGTAGATATCCCAGAACGGCTTCCCGGTGAGGCGGGCAGGGATCATGTTGGACATGTCGGGTGTGACAGGCACGCAGTCGGGGATCTTCCCCGATAGGACTGTCAGGAGCCGGTCTCTGGGTGTCATCGCTATGCTAACTCCGGACGCGTGAGGACTAGTCCTCTACGATCTGAGGGATTCGTTCGATGCGGAGGTCGGTGAAGACGTCGCTCTCGTCGCGGCTCGTGCTGGAGAACTCCGAAACGATCGCGCCCTGATCGCCCGCCTGGAACCAGTGGAGGGTGTCGGCGGGGATGGTGAACTGCTCTCCGGGGTTGAGTTCGATCTCGTGGGACACGGTGTAGTGCTGCTCGCTGCCCTTGGGCGGCCGCGCTTTCGGGTTGGCCGTTGGGTCTCCCTCGACGCAGAGCCAGACCTTGCCCCAGCGGCATCGGAACGTCTCCATTTTCCCCTCCTCGCCTTCGACGGGGGGATGGCGGTGCTCCGGGCAGGTCTGTCGGGGGAAGAGGATCAGCTCTTTGGCGCAGTAGCGGCCGGTGTTCACGTAGGTGACTATCTCGAGCCCCGTGCGGTCGAGCTCGCCCAACCCCAACTCGGCGACCTCGATGTTCTCCCGCTCGGCGGGCGTCAGCACGATGCCAATGCGGTCGAGCATCTCAGCGGCCCGCCGCTGAGCCTGCTTCACCTCGCTTCGCCTTATCATGGCAGGACCCGCTCCTTTCCTTCGATGTTGTGAGCCTGTGCAGGCATTTTGAGAGCCCAGCATCTTCCTAGCATATCCGGGGGTCACCGGGGCCTCGCCAGAGGCCCGCCTCCTCATGCCACTGCCAGCCGGGCAGGGAGATGGCGACCGGCCGCGAGCCCCAACCTGAGCGGATGCGCTCCTGGACTGCATCCCAGCTCGGGACGCCGCTCGTCGCGTCCGCCTTCTCTACGTTGCATGCCCCGACAGCGACGGCCGCGACCATCACCTCCTCTGGCGACAGGCCGCGGAGCAGCCCGGCCAGAAAGCCGGCAATGGTGCAATCGCCCGAGCCCGTGGTGCCGGCGACCTCTACCTCGAAGCACGGCGCCAGCAGCTCCCTGTTGACCCACAGGGCGGTGTCCTCGGGGACGCAAGGCCCGATGGAGGCGAGTCTGTCCGGGTCGTCGGTGGTACGGAGATAGAGGCCCTGTGTGCCGAGCTTCAGAGCGACGACTGCGGCGCCCATGCTCAGCAACTGGTCCGACAGTTCGCGGAGGATCGCCGCGTCGGCTTGCGCGTCTGAGTCGCCGGTGCGCTCGAGGTCGTCGAAGCGCGGCCGGTCGAGCATGAAGAGGGTCTCGTCGAAGCTGGGCAGGAAGACGTCAACGTAGGGAAGGGCGCGCTCCAAGATCCGGCGCCAGTCGGCCCGGCCGGCTTCGGAGGCGGGGTCGGGGCGGGCCATGTCGAGGGAGGTGGTGGGTCCTAGCTGCTTCACCTGGCGCAGGAGGTCGGTCAGCTCGCGGCCGGAGTCGGCGTACATCCGGCGCATGAGGGGAGGATACCCGAAGTGGAAGACGCGGGCGCCGGAGAGCTTGTCGTAGTCTACGTCGTCGGCGCCGAAAGTGTCGTTGGCGCCCGGGCAGTGAAGGAATATCCTGTCGAGGCGCGGCGGGTTGATGACGACGGTGTAGGAGCTTTGGCGTCCCTCCGCCAGGATCATGCCTTCTGCAAGGGCCGGATCGTGAGCGCGCAGTACGTCGAGGATGGCCCGTCCCACCATGTCGTCGGCGACCTTGCCCATCAGCCGGGTGGAGACGCCGAGCCGATGGAGGGCTAGTCCCGTATTCGGGACAGCGCCGCCGGTGGCGACCGTGAGAGGCCCGACCACGTTCAGTCTTCCGGGCGTCAGAAGGGCGTCCAACGAGGCAATGCTGCCCTCGAACGTCGGGATCATGTCGAGACAGATATGCCCGGCAACGACTGCGTCAGTCTGATCGGTCGGCACGTTACAGCCTCCTGATGCATCGGAAGCGCGGCTGCTATCACTTCAGTTCGAGCGATCCGGCCGGCTTACTTTTGTCATTTGCCGGCAAAGGTGTGCAGTCCTTTGCGGAGGTTCTCACCCGGTTTGACATTCGTCTGCGTCGCTTGTATGCTGACCGTCAGACGGAGCTATGCCGGCGCGGTCGCGCCGGTTTGTGTGTATGGGTGATCGCCAGCGCGAAGGCGAAGGAGCAGCATTCCATGGTGAAGGAGATCGAGGTACTGCCGGAGTTCAGGCGCGGCGCGATCGCTCTGGGCAGTGTCGCCGCGTTCCGCTATCAGGGCACGCTAGAGCAGGAGCTCGGCCGGCGGCTGAGCAAGGATGAGGCCGTCGGATTGCTCGAGTGGATGCTTGCAGTGCGGAGCTTCGAGCAGATGGTGGTGGCGATGAAGGAAGGCAGAGCCAAGCCGCACGAGGGCTTTAGCTTCACCGGCGCCACTCATCTGTCCATCGGTCAGGAGGCGGTGGCGGTGGGGACGATGGCGGCGCTGCGGCCGGACGATTACATAACCTCCACCCACCGGGGCCACGGCCATGCAATAGCGAAGGGCGCGTACTCGCTGCTGGGCATGAACGCGGAGCAGCTTGCTGAGTGGATGGGCGAGAGCTGGGAGGGGCAAGGCCGGGAGGAGCTGCTGCCTAGGGCGCTTCAGCTCCACCTCAATCGCACTATGGCGGAGCTGCTGGGAAGGGAGGACGGGTACTGCCGGGGGCGGGGCGGCGGGATGCACATCGCCGACTTCCACGTGAACCACCTCGGCGCAAATGCGATCGTCGGCGGTTCGCTGGGCATCGCCACAGGGGCGGGCCTTGCCGCACAACGCCTGGAAAACGGCCGGGTCGTCGCATGTCTGTTTGGCGACGGAGCGGCGAACAACGGGATCTTCCACGAGTCGCTCAACTTCTCGGCCATGTCTCAGCTTCCCTATGGACTTCCAGCGATATACATCATCGAGAACAACCAATACGGTATGACCGGGCAGCAGCGCGGCGAAGTCACGGGCATTGACTGTCTGGCCCGGCGGGGCGCGGCCTATAACCGCGATAACATGCACGCCGAAGTGGTGAACGGGATGGACGTGCTGGCCGTGTGGGACGCGGTGGCGCGCGCCGCGGAGGTCTGTCGCGCGAAGCAGGGACCGGTGCTGCTGGAGTGCCTCACGTACCGGTACATGGGCCACTCGCTGAGCGACCAGCGGGTGCGATACCGGAGCCGCGAAGAGGAGGATGCGTGGCGCGACAAGGACTGTATCGAGACCTACCAGCAGCAGTTCCCCGATGCTGGCGTGATGTCAGAGGAAGAGATCGCCTCTCTCCGCGCATCCGTCGAAGAGCGCGTGGCAGAGGCGCTGACCTGGGCGGCGAAGAGCCCGGAGCCGGACCCGGCGACGATTACGGAGGGGCTCTTCGCGCAGTCCACGTCGGAGGACATCGGCGCCGACTTGCAGACCCGGGAGCTCCTGCGTCCGACGCGCACATATCGGCGCGACAGCGAGGGCCGGATCATGTATCGGCACGCTGTCTGCGAGGCGCTGGGAGAGGAGATGAAGCGGGACCGGCGGGTGGTGCTCTTCGGGGAGGACGTCGCGGACTACGGGGGAGCCTTTCAGGTGACGGTCGGCCTGCTCGAGGCCTTCGGTCGAGAGCGAGTGTTCAACGCGCCGATCTCCGAGGCTGCGATAGTCGGAGTGGCCGCGGGCGCGTCCATGTGCGGCCTGCGGCCGGTCGCTGAGATCATGTACATTGACTTCATGCCCCTGGCCATGGATCAAGTCGCCAATCAGGCGGCCAAGACGAGGTACATGTTCGGGGGGAATGCCACGCTGCCTATGGTGGTGAGAACTACGGTGGGCGGCGGCCGGGGATACGCGGGGCAGCATTCGCAGAGCCTCGAGGCGATGCTGACGCAGGTGCCGGGGCTCAAGGTGGTCGCTCCTTCCACGCCCTACGATGCGAAGGGGCTGCTGAAGTCGGCAATCAGGGACGATAACCCTGTAATCTTCATCGAGCACCAGCTTCTGTACACCGAGCGAGGTGTGGTGCCCGAAGAGGAGTACACGCTGCCGCTTGGGTCAGCCGCGGTCAGGCGCGAGGGTAAAGACGTGACGCTTGTCGCATACCTGAAGATGGCCCAGGTTGCCATGCAGGCAGCGGAGCTGCTGGCCGAGGAGGGGATCGAAGCAGAGGTCGTGGACCCCCGTACGCTCATCCCGCTGGACGTGGCGACGATCGCGGCGTCTGTGGAGAAGACGGGCAGGCTGGTCGTTGTGTGTCAGGCGCCGAAGACGGGTTGCTTTGGGGAGCACATTGCCTACCGCGCACAGGAGATAGCTTTCTCGTCGTTCAAGTGTCCGGCGAAGATCGTGGCGGCATATGACATACCGCCCCCAATGGCGCAGACGTTGGAGATGGAGAACCTCCCGAGCCCCGAGAGCGTGGCGCGTGCTGCGCGGGAGATGCTGAGCGCATAGCATGCACAACGTCTTGGGACACGACATCGTCGTCCTGTCGGCCGCGCGGACACCGATCGGCCGTTTCGCGGGGCAGCTCTCGGCCTTCGACGCAGTCGAGCTTGGATCGCTTGCCATCGGGACTGCAGTGTCCAAGGCCGGCATCGGTCCAGACGCCGTCGATACGGTGAACATGGGCATTGTGGTATCGGCGGGCCTCGGTCTCGCGCCGGCGAAAGAGGCCGCAGTGCGGGCGGGCATTCCGCCGACCGCACACGCGCGAGCCGTGGAAACGGTGTGCGGCTCCGCGATGGATGCGATTGGCTGGGCAGTCGAATCGCTCTCGGTGGGCACCGCACAGGTGGCGGTGGCCGGGGGGATGGAATCGCGCACTAGCGCCCCGTACTTGGTCGGCCCGACTTTCCGCAGAAACTCGCAGCACTACCGCAGGGGCGACCGGATCTCCGTGGCGCGCGCCGGGGCCTATCGCTTTCAGTTCGACGACTGCGCTGAGGAGCAGCTTCGATGCACGGGACTCGTTGACGCCACGACCTATGATGGGCTCTTCTGGCGGGAGGAGCGGAAGTTCATGCGCCAGTACGCGCTGGCTTTCGCTGCTCGCCAGGGCTACACCGCCGAGCTGATCAACCGCTGTGCCGCGGAGAGCCACCGGAAGGCGAGGAGGGCCACCGAACAGGGGCTGTTTGAAGACGAGATAGTGGCCGCCGGATCGGTGGAAAAGGACGAGCTGGTGCCCGAAGAACGGCTCGAGCGAGAGCTGGCGGAGAACCCCGAGGACCTGGCGTCCGCCTACAACTCCTCGACGCCGGCCGACGCGGCGGCGTGCCTGGTTCTCACCACCGCGCGGCGGGCGAAGGAACTCGGCGCTCGGCCCGTAGCGCGGGTGCTGGGATACGCTAGGGTGGATGGTCCTGCGGCCGATTATCTCTCGGCGCCAGTGCGAGCCGCGGAGAAGCTGATCGGCGAGTTGAGGGCGGCCGGCCGGCCGGCAGAGTTCACGGTCGTCGAGGCGAACGAGGCCTTTGGCATCCAGATTCCGCTGTTCGAGCAGACATTCACGGAGATGGATATCAACGTCCACGGCGGCGCAGTTGCCCTCGGGCACCCGCTGGGAGCGGCCGGCGCGCGCCTGCTCACGACCCTTCTGTATGCGATGCGGCGCTACGAGCACCGGCTGGGCCTCGTTACGATCTGCTATGGCGGTGGGGGCGGCTACGCGGCTGCGGTGGAGAGGCTGGGCTGATGTCGGGCGATGTGCCGAAGTCGATGCGGGCCCTCAGACTGCACGGCGCCGGGATGGAGGGCCTCCGGTTGGACGAAGTCCGCGTCCCGCGGCCGGGGCCGCGGCAGTTGCTCGGCCGCGTCGATGCAGCGACCGCGTGCGCCTCAGACAACAAGATCATAGACCAGGGGTCGGAGCACACGCTGATGTACGGGTGGGACCTCGCGGCGCACCCGGTGCCGATAGGGCACGAGGGATGCATCACGGTGGCGGAGGTAGGGGAGGAGCTTGAGGATACATACCGCGTCGGGAGCCGTTATGCGGTCCAACCCGCGGTTCCCTCCGGCCCTCGGCGCCACCGGGAGCGCTATCGGAACGGAGCAGTCGGGGTCGAGAAGATCGCCGTCGGGTACACGCTCGACGGACTCTTCGCCGAATACGTGTTGATCGGCGAAGAGGTGATCGAGACGGGCTGCCTGCTGCCGCTGCCGGACGCAGAAATGCCCCGCTTCGCGGCGGCGCTCGCAGAGCCGCTGTCCTGCGTGGTCTCCGCCCAGCAGCACTCGATTCACATCTTGAAGGACAGCCCCGCAGAGCCGCGCCGCGCGCACCTCGGCATGAAACCCCGCGGAGTCGTCGTCATCATAGGCGGGGGGCCGATGGGGAGAATGCACGTCGAGGTCGCGCTCAGCTGCGGACCCAGGAAGATCATCGTATCCGAGCCGCTGGCATCGCGGCGAGAGAAGCTCGTCGCGATGATCGAAGACAAGGCGCGGCGGCAGGGGGTTGCGCTCGTCTGCACCGATCCCGATCATCTGGCGGAGGTCGTGGTGGCGGAGAGCGACGGCCGAGGCGCAGACGACGTGATCGTGGCGCTCGGCATCCGTGCGGTCCAGGAGCAGGCGGTGTCGCTCCTCGCACGATACGGTGTTGCGAACTTCTTCGGCGGCTTGAAGAAGGGCGACCATATGATCTCCCTGGATGCCCGTCGCATCCACTACGATTCGGTGACGGTCGTGGGTTCGAGCGGCGGCGATCCATCTGATGTCGCGCAGGCGCTGTCGCTGTTGGCCGACGGAACTATCGAGGCCGGCAACTACATCGCCGCCGTGGGCGGCCTGGACGCGGCGCGGGACCTGGTGGCGGCGGTGAGGGAGCAGCGCCTCGACGGCAAGGGCGTGATCTACCCCGAACTGCGGTCGCCGCTCGAAGAGGTGGATGGCTGGGACGCGCAGAGAGAGGCGGCATTTCTCCAACAGAAAGCGCGCCGCTGAAGCGGGGCGACGGATGTCTCAGGGAGCGCATATGGAGCTGGTCGTCTTCGGGGCTGGCAATATCGGCCGTTCTTTCGTGGGCCAGCTCTTCGCTCGCGCA
>DAOVEW010000352.1 GCA_030668755.1 Bacillota bacterium
CCGCACGACATTGCAGGCCACTTGGGATCGAAAACAGGGTTCACCCATCGCGGCCTCGTGCTCTTGTGCGGCCAACACATAGATCCTGGGTTCTGCGGCGTGCTGGTACTCGGTGCCTACAACGCATCACCTAAACCCGTCGCTGTCCAGTACGGGGATCAGATATGCAGTATCGAGTTTCACCGGCTGTCCGAAGCTGTACGAACACCCTTGAAGAAGGATGCTTATCCTGAGCATCTCAGAGGTCAGATCCCGAGAGGCGTCAAGGACTACTTTAGAGACCTGCCTACTGAGCCCGTAGGGCTGAAGGAGCAACTCGATGATGCCAGGTCTAGGCTAGACAAGCTGGAGCCAAAAGTCAACATATCGATCTGGCTGATCGGATTGCTCCTAACCGCTATGATCGCCCAGCTGGCAAACCTCTTTTTCAAGATACCCGCCCCGTAGACTGTACTTGCAAACACCCTCGACGCGCTCGATCTGGTGCCGGATCGTCCGCAAAGAGTGTGTCGACATCCCATTCATTGCGATGCTGCGGAGTTAGAGCTGTGCAGTCGCAGGTAATCCACAGAGAGCCGAACATGCGAGCAGATGGCAAGAGACGTGTGCTGGCGAAGAGACGTTGGCTTATAGTAACCAAGGTTCTGCTTGTACTATCGGTCGCTTCTGCTCTGATGAACTGTGGGGGCAAGAAGAAGGTTGCGGTCGCTCAGAAGACTATCGCGCTCTTCACCTGGACGCGGCCGGGCGAGCTCGCGGTCAATCAGGACTTGTGCGCGCGGTTCGAAGAAGAGCATCCGGGCATTCGCGTCGAGATCATCAACGAGCCGGGCGACCGGGCGATGGACAAGCTCCAGGCGATGGTCGCCGCCGGCAATCCGCCGGATGTCATGTCCATCCACGGCGCCTTCTTCGTGCCCCTCGCCGCGAAGGGCGCGCTCCTCGACCTCGACCCGCTGATCGCCGACGACCCCGAGTTCGACCTCGACGACTTCTACCCCGAGCTGGTGGAGCTGTGTCGGTATGAGGGCGGGCTTTACTCGCTCCCGCGCTACACGTCGGTCTACGTCCTGTTTTACAACAAGCACCTCTTCGACGCGGCCGGCCTTGCCTATCCGGACGAAGAGTGGACCTGGGATGACTATCTGGCGGCTGCGCGCAAGCTGACCGTCCGCGGGCCGGACCCCGAGCGCCGCCGCTACGGGTGTGTCATTGATTTCTGGGGGGCGCGCATCTACCCGTGGGTATGGGCGAACGGCGGCCGGATTCTCGACGACGAGGGCCGGCGCTGCCTGCTCAATCGGCCGGAGGCGCAGGAGGCGCTCCAGTTCCTCGTGGACCTGCGGCACAGGTGGCAGGTGTGCCCGCCGACGACGATGGCCGACCGCCGCCAGAACATCGCCATGTTCACCAACGGCCAGGTCGCCATGTTCCAGACCGGAGCCTGGGACATCCAGCAGATGCAGGAGGCGAAGGTCCTGCGGTGGGATATAGCACCTCTGCCCAAGCGGCAGCAGCACGCCACCTTGTTGGGCATGGAGAACTACGCCATCGCCGCGGGCACGAGGCATCCGAGGGAGGCCTGGGAGCTATTCAAGTTCCTGCTGGGTCGGGACGCACAGGAGGTGATGGGTCGAGAGATGGAGAAGCAGCCATCCCGCCAGTCCGTCGCCAACGGCCCCTACCTCGCGCAAGAGGTGGGATACACCAGGCGCGCGTTCGTCGCCGCCCTGTCGTACGCCAAGCAGGCTCCCAACATCGCGGAGTGGGATCGCGTGAGCCACTTCATTCAGCAGCAGCTCGACCTGATGTGGATCGGCGAGGTCACGGTCGAAGAGGGTACCCGTCGTGCCGCGCGGCAGGTCACTGACGCGCTCCAGGAGTCCCGCGAGTGAGCGCAGACATCGTCATCGGACCGGCGGAAGACGAAGAAGCCTTGCTTATGAGGTTCGGCCGCGCCTGGGGCATGGCCTGTCATTCTAAGTCGGCCTTGGCGGACTCAGAATGACATAAGTCGGCCGGGGTGGCGGCCTGCCTACAGCCGGCCTAGCCACGTGCCTCCTGCGACATCCCCCTGTTCGGCAGGAGCCCTGGGCACCGAAGCCTTGGCGAAGGTGGCTTGTCTCCTGCCCCGGGTTGCTGTCGCGACAAGAATGTCGCTCCTACAGAGGACGGGCTTCGGAGTCACACCCGTCTTCTTCTCGCGGCTTCCCTTCTGCCCGATGTCTGGGGTATGCTAAACTATGCTGGGCGAAGGATCGTAGTCCGATGGATGCGCGAACCCTGCGAGTGCTCGAATACGACGCGATCCGCCAGCGGCTGCGGGGACATGCAGCCTCGGCCCTCGGCAAGGAGCTGGCGGAACGGCTCCGCCCGGCCGAGGCCGCGGCGGAGGTGCGCGCGCTGCTCTCCGAGACCTCGCAGGCGCGGGCGATCCTGGCGGAGGGCGGCCGCGCGCCACTGGGTGGACTGCACGACGTCAGAGCCCAGCTCGCCAATGCCGCTCGCGGCGGGGCGCTCGCGGCGGTGGACCTGCTCGAAGTAGCGGACACGGTGTATGCCTCGCGCCGGATGCGCACGTTCCTGCTGAACACGGAGGTCGAGGCTCCGCTGGTCGTCGGCCGCGCCTCCGAGCTGGGTGTGTTCCGGGACATAGAGGATGCCGTAGAGCGCTGCATAGACAACCGGGGCGAGGTGGCGGACGGGGCCAGCGCGCAGCTCCGCACGATCCGAGATCGCATCCGCAGCCTTCAGGACTCGATAGAGCGGCGCCTCAACCTGATCCTCCATTCCCCTCAGCTCAAGCGGATGATCCAGGACCTGATCGTCACCGTCCGCAGCGGGCGCTACTGCATTCCCATTCGC
>DAOVEW010000362.1 GCA_030668755.1 Bacillota bacterium
ACGGTGAGCGTACACGTTGACCGCGTGCACCGTGACCCCGCGAGGTGAGAACGCGATCTCTGGCTCGGGAACCCCCTTTCCCTCTCCCCCTTCGTCTTCCTCTTCGCCTTCTTCGTCCGTGGCCTCGGTCTCATCCTCGGACGCGGCGAGCCCCGCGCCAAAGGGCGCAGCGCAAGACAGCAGCAACAGCGCGAGTGTGAGGCAGGCCATGACCTGCCGGAGTCGATGCCAATTCATACCGGCCTCCATTGGGGGAGGTTTCTGACGTGCGGGGTCACGGCTGTCAGGGAACCCTGTGCTGTGTTAGACGCGCAGGCGGGCGCAAATGTCGCGGGTGACTTGGAGTGCACAGCGGCCGCGTGCGACAGGGAAGCGAAGTCGGCTACATCTCCGTACGCCCCTCCAGCGCCCGCGCGATCGTCACATCGTCTGCGTAGTCCAGGTCACCGCCGACGGGCAGCCCAAGCGCGATGCGTGTCACTTTGACGCCGAGAGGCTTCAGCAGCCCTGCCAGGTACATGGCGGTGGCGTCGCCCTCTACGGTCGGATTGGTGGCGAGCACCACCTCCTTGATGGTGCTGCCCCGAATGCGGTCCAGGAGCTCGGCGATGCGCAGCGACTCCGGCCCTACGCCGTCCATGGGAGATATCAGACCTTGCAGCACGTGGTACCGTCCGCGGAAACTGCCGGCTCGCTCCATGGCCATGAGATCGCGCGGGTCGCCGACCACGCACAAGGTGTTATCGTCGCGGTTGGGGTCGGTGCAAATGGCGCACTGGTCGGCATCGGTGTAGTTGAAGCAGAGCGTGCAGGCACGGATCTGCTGCTTGACCTGGCGAACGGCCTCGGCGAGCGCCTCGGCATCCTCCTGGCTTGCGTGCAGGAGGTGAAGCGCGAGCCGCTGGGCGGACTTGGGCCCAATGCCGGGCAGCTTCTCCAGCTCTTCGATCAGTCGCGCGAGTGATTTCGGATAGGATCGCATGCTGGTGTCGTTCGCTCGTCGATGCAGGGCGTCGTCAGAAGATACCGGGCAGTCCGAGACCGCCCGTGAGTGCCCCCATCTTCTCCTCTTGGGCCTTGCGACCCTTCTCGAGCGCCTCGCGGACGGCGGCGATCACGAGGTCCTGCAGCATCTCGACGTCCTCCGGATCGACCGCCTCGGGCGAGATCCTGAGTTCGATCAGTTCCCCATGGCCGTTGGCGACCGCGGTGACGACGCCGCCGCCGGCGCTGGCGTCGAAGCGGAGCTGGCCCAGCTCCTCCTGGGCGGCCTTGAGCTCCTGCTGCAGCTTCTCCATTTGACGCATGAGCTGTCGCTGAAGGCCACCTCCGCCCGGAATCTTCATCTGCTGCTTCCTCCTGTTCTGCTCCTCAAAGCGGCCACCCCGTCGCTACTCCTCCAGTTCGCTCCCGGGAAACATGGACAGGACATCCTGAAGCCGGTCCCCTTGCTCGGCCTTCTCCTCCTTCGCAGACGGCGCCGCGCTCTCCGCGGCCTCGGGCCGACGGCACCGAATCCGGACTTGAACTCCGAACAGCTTCTCAACGGCCTCGGCGAGCGCCCGTTGACGCTTCTCATCCTTCACCATCTGGTCGTGGTGGAAGAGGTGATTGAAGGCCAGCGTGAGCACCCCGTCCTCCAGGGCGACGGGGACGGACTCGCGCAGGAACGCGGCGACCCCGGTCTCGCGCGCTTTCTTCAGATGAACGAGGACCTCGTCCCACCGGCGCTTGATCGCGTCGATGTCGGCCTCGGCGAGCGGTTCGGAGACTTCTTCGGCCGGTGGCTCAGCGCTCTCGGCCTGCTCTGGTGGTTTCGGCGCGGGGGCAGCTTGGGCGGTGGCAGCTGGACGCTCTTCCTTCTCCACCGGCATCGCACCTTCGAGCCCCCGACAGATGCGGACCGCGGCGAGCTCCACCAGCAGCCGCGGCTGCCCGCTGAAGCGGAGCTCCCGGTCGGTGTCGGCCAGCAGGTCGAGGCTGTGAGCGATCTCGCCGGGAGAGAGCGCGCCCGACTGCGCGAGAGTGCGCTTGGCCGCCTCCTCCGGAAGGGCGAGGGCCTGTTGGCCCCGGCGATCGACACGCAGCAGCAGCAGGTTGCGGTAGTGCTCGATGAGTGCACCCACGAGCTGGCGCAGATCCTTGCCCTCTGCGACGACTCGCTCAATGAGGGCGAGCGCGGCGGAGACATCCCGCTTGAGAAACACATCGGCGAACTCGGCGATCAGCTCGAAGTCGATGCCGCCGAGGATCTCGGTGATCACCTCGGGAGTGACGGCGCCCTCTGCGTACGCGAGGGCCTGGTCGAGAAGCGTAAGGGCGTCTCGGACCGAGCCGTCGGCCGCGTGCGCGAGCATGGTGACGGCCTTGTCGTCGAGCTCGAGTCCCTCTTTCTCGGCGATGCCGCGGATGACGGTTTCGATGTCTCGCACTCCGACGCGGTGGAAGTCGAACCGCTGGCAGCGGGACAGAATGGTCGGCAATACTCGGTGTGGCTCGGTGGTGGCGAGGATGAAGACGACGTGGGCTGGCGGCTCTTCGAGCGTCTTCAGGAAGGCGTTGAACGCCTCGCCGGTGAGCATGTGCACCTCGTCTATGATGTAGACCTTGGTGCGGGAATCGGCGGGCGCGAGGGCCACGCGGTCGCGCAGCTCGCGGATTTCGTCTATGCCGCGGTTGGAGGCGGCGTCGATCTCGATGACGTCGAGTGCGGAGCCGGCGACGATGCGCTGGCAGGTGTGGCACGTGCCACAGGGCTCGGGGGTGGGCCCGCGCTCGCAGTTCAGGGCCATGGCCAGCACCCGCGCGGTGCTGGTCTTGC
>DAOVEW010000088.1 GCA_030668755.1 Bacillota bacterium
CCACCCCGGAGCTGTAGCCCGTGGTTTCGATGGCGGAAGACGGGCCCGTCGGACTCGTTATGTCGAAAATCTGCAGGCCGGCGGAGCCGACCGCGACGAAGGCGTACTTCCCCGCGACTGCCGCGTCGTTGGCCGACCCGCTCGTCGCTCGCGTGAAGAGCACGCTTGGGGCCTGCGGATTGCTGATGTCCACCACCGAGAGGCCGCTGCCGGCAACGGCGACACAGGCGCGCTTCCCGGACACGGCCACCCCGCTCGGATTGCCCGGCGTGGCCACCGAGCCGTATGCGCACGTCGGCGCCGTCGTCGGGGTCGTCAGCTCTATCACGCGCAGCCCTGAGCTCCAATCCGCGACGTACACATAATTGCCCTGCACCGCCGCGTCCATAGCGGGCGTGATGGCGTCGCAGGCCCACACTTCGTCGGGCTCGGTTGGGTGGGATATGTTGAATGCCCGCACCCCGCCGTCACCATCGGCCACATACGCGGTCGAGCTCGCCACCGCCACGCCTTCCGACGTGCCGGGCGTGTCTGCCTGACCGATGATCGCGGCCGTGGGCGCTCCGGAGACGTCTATAACGCGCAGCCCACCCGAATCGTCGGCCACATACGCAGCCTCACCTGCTGCGGCGACCGCGACCGCGGAACCAGGGGTATCGTACGAGCCCAGCAAGGCCGGAGAGGCGGGAGTCGCGACGTCTATAACACACAGCCCCCCGGACTCGTCGGCCACGTACACTTTGTCTCCACTCACGAACACGCCGCGCGCAGTGCCGGGGGTGTCGAAAGTCCCCACCCCGCAGTTCAGCCCCGCCGGATCGGTGATCTCGATGACCTGCAGTCCGGCTGTGCCGTCCGCGGCATACGCGTAGCTCCCGGAAACGGCCACATCGAGCACGCGATTGGAGGCGGCGCAGCTATCAACCAGCGCGACCCCGGTCGGGCTGGTGATGTCGAGCATCAGCAGCCCGCCGAAGCTGTCGGCCACATATGCGTAGTCGCCCGAGACCGCGACGTCCCAGGCGAAGCCGGAGGTATCGTAAGTGTCCGCCACAGTCGGGTCGGCCGGGTCGCTGACGTCAATCACGGTGAGCCCGGCGCCGTGGTCGGCCACATAGGCATAGCTCCCCGAGACAGCGACACCATAGGCCGTGCCGGGGGTGACGCGATAGCCCACCTCGGCCGGGTCCTCCGGGTCGGCGATGTCAATGACGCGGAGGCCGTGATCCCAGTCTGCGACATACGCGTAGTCGCCCGAGACAGCGACGCCCTCGGCGGAGCCGGGGGTGTCGCAGAACGCAACCTGCACGGGATTGGCGGGGTTCGAGATGTCGAAGATAACGAGTGCCCCCTGTGCGGCCACGTACGCGTAATCTCCCTGGATAGCTACGTCGTGCGGCATTCCGGAGGCCAGTTGGGCGACGAGGGGTGGTTCGAGAGAGGCTCCGGCGGGGAGAAGCGCGGCGACGTATACGAGCAGCAACGTCAGGCCCACCAGAACGGCATTGCGGACGGACATCTTCCCCTCCTTCTTTTAGGGAAGCGACTGTTCGCCAGGCCGCGCTCCGCCCCCCCAGGCGGAGCAACAGGACATGGCAGCGATACAACTTTATACTGCAATCTATCAGAATGAGGACGGCGAGTCAATATGAGATCGGCGCCAGGTGTGACTGGAAACCTTTGGTCTTACGCCGAGGCTCTCCAATCCTCCCCAGCAGCGACATTCCTGTCGCGACCCTGTCGGCACGGGAATGTCCCTCCTACGAGCGGCAATTGCCTTCGGCAACCAAGAGAAAACGGTCACACCCGACCCGGGAGATGCGACCGGAAACTCTCCCTGCCGCGGAATATACTGCAAGAACGTTACCCCGACTCCGCCGCAAACAACCGTCACCCCGACTCTGCCGCAAACAATCGTCACCCCGACTCCGCCGCAAACAACTGTCATCCTGAGTCCGCCGCAGGCGGGCGAAGGATCTCACCTGGCTCGCTGTATCGCCGACGTGCTTTGCTCCGCTCAGCATAGCCACCGCCAGCGCCCTTTTCCTTCTGACTCAGGAAGAACAGTCACACCCCCGCACGGCCCCTCATTTGACACCGGCAGTGCCCCGGCCTATAATCCGAATCCGACCCACTGCCGCGTCGTGTGACGCAAAGGCGGCGGGCGAAGGCCACAACAGCGATCTTCGGAGTGACTGTGGACGGTCTCGATCGGGCGCGAGGCGTGGGGCTCTCAGCCATCCACTCCCGGCTGGCGCAGTTGCTGGGCGAGGTGGATGTCCGGCTGGCGCGGGTCTGGCAGGGGCAGGATGAGTTCATAGGTCGTGCCGCCGAGCGCGCTCTGCTCGGGCCCGGGAAACGGCTGCGGCCCACCATCCTGCTGCTCGCCGCGGAGTGCAGCGGCCGCGCGACAGAGCATGCCCTATCCCTCGCCAGCGTCGTCGAAGTCGTACACGCAGCCTCGCTCATCCACGACGATGTCCTCGATTCCGCCCCCTCTCGCCGGGGACGGCGCTCGCCGAATGCGCTGTGGGACAACAAGATATCGGTGCTTCTCGGCGACTACCTTATCGCGCGCGCCCTCGACCTGCTGCCCGCCGGCCACAGGGAGAGATGGGTGCCCGAACTCGCCGAGTTGGCCAGGCGCATGTGCGAGGGCCAGATCCGGGAGCTCCGCGCCGCCGGACGGGCCTTGTCCGAGGGCCAGTACCTCGACATTGCCAGAGCGAAGACCGGCAGCATCTTCGCTTTCTGCGGCAGCGCCGGCGCCGAGACGAGCGGCGGGCCGCCGGGACTCGCAGCGCCCCTGCGCCGGTTCGGTGAGAGCTTCGGCATCGCGTTCCAGGTGGCCGACGACATCCTCGACCTCGTTGGCACAGATGGCCAGTCCGGCAAGCCGGAGGGCGGCGACGCAGCCGAGAGGAAGTTCACACTGCCGCTCATACTGGCGGCCGAGAGCAGCTCTGAGGCGCGCGCCGAGCTGGGCCGCATCTTCGCCAAGGCGGAGCTGTCCCAGGAGGATGTGCAGGCGGTGCGAGCCCTCGCGCACTCTGCGGGCGCGGTTGACGCGGCCTGGCAGCGGGTCGCGGAGTGGCTGCAGTCTGCCTGCGAGCAGCTAGGCGCAGTCCCCGAGAGCGACGCCAAGCAGGCCCTTATCGCCCTGTGTGGCGATCGCTTCCCCATGCCGGTCATGGCGGACTGAGATAGTATCAACCCGCGCCGGGACACACTGTCAGTCCGCCTCGCCCAACCCGCCTTTGCCCCGCTGCACGCTTCTGTGCTAGAATCCCTGTCACTTGACCTCGGGAGGAAGTGGAAGTGCTGAAGATCGCGGTGATTCCGGGTGACGGCATCGGGCCGGAGGTGGTGCGGGAGGGGCTCAAGGTGCTGGATGCCGTGGCCAAGCCCACCAACCTGAAATACGAGCTGACCGAGTTCGACTGGGGCGGGGACCGGTACCTGAAGACGGGGGAGGTGCGACCCGAGGACGGCCTGGACCAGTTGCGCCGGTTCGACGCCATCTACCTCGGCGCCGTTGGACACCCGGACGTGCCGGTGGGTCTCGTCGAGAGGAAGCTGCTCCTCGACATCCGCTTCGGCCTCGACCAATACGTGAACCTCCGCCCGATCAAGCTCTACCCCGGCGTATGGACGCCGATCAAGGACAAAGGCCCCGACGAGATTGACTTCCTCGTGGTGAGGGAGAACACGGAGGACATGTACGTAGGCACCGGCGGCTTCGCCCATTACGGCACCCCGGATGAGGTCGCCACTCAGGTGGCGGTCTACACGCGCAAGGGCACCGAGCGGATCATCCGCTACGCGTTCGAGGCGGCCCGCGCGCGCAATGACGAGAAGAAGGTCACGCTCGTGGACAAATCCAACGTGCTTACCTACGGGCACGACCTCTGGCAGCGCGTGTTTGCCGAAGTGGGGGAGGAGTACCCCGACGTCGAGAAGGATCGCGCCTACGTTGACGCCGCCTGCATGTGGATGGTCAAGAACCCCGAGTGGTTCGACGTAATCGTCACCACGAACATGTTCGGCGACATCATCACCGACCTCGGCGCGATGATCCAGGGAGGCATGGGCGTGGCGGCCTCCGGGAACATCAACCCCGAGGGCGCCTCCATGTTCGAGCCCATCCACGGCTCCGCTCCCAAGTACGCCGGCCAGAACAAGGCCAACCCCATCGCAACTATCGCGGCAATGCACATGCTGCTCGAACATGTGGGAGCCACGGAGGCGGCCGCGCGCATTGAGAACGCGATCGTGAAGGTCCTGGACAGCGGCGAGATCCTCGACCTCTCGGCCGGCAAATGCCCGCCCACCAGCGAGATTGGGGACATGATCGCGGCTGCTGTCTGAGGATTATCACCCCATGCGCCAGCAGGTCGCCCGGCGGTCCACCGCCGGCCCGCCTCCGCCTCCCTCCTGACTTGCCCCATCCACACATAACCTACCGCGGCGGCCGAGGCGATAGGCCTCCATACGGTCGCGAAGTCTTCACCGTCCCTTCATAGTTCTTTCACAGTGCTGCGGTAGAGTTCTTATCGAGTTACGTTGTGGTGGCGCGGTGGGGGAGCGCAGGCACCATGCTTTCGGTAGAGGTGAGCAAGCAACTTCGCGAGTTCCCGCTCGAGATCGGCTTTCAGGTGAGGCCGGCCGAGACCCTGGTAATCATCGGCCCCAGCGGCTGCGGCAAGACCACGACGCTTAACATCATCGCCGGCCTCCTCCCGCCCGACCAAGGCCGAATCGCCCTGGGCGACCGCGTGCTGTGCGACACGAGGCGCGAGCCCTGCTTGGCTGCCGAAAAGCGCAGGGTCGGCTATGTGTTTCAGGACTTCGCACTCTTCCCCCACATGAGTGTCTTCGACAACGTTGCCTACGGCCTCCAGGCCCGTCGGCGGCCCAAACCTGAGGTCCGCAGCAAGGTCCACGAGGTGCTCCGCCTGCTCGGCATCGAACACTTGAGGGACCACCGCCCGGCTGCGCTCTCCGGAGGCGAACGACAGCGCGTGGCATTGGCCCGTGCCATTGCCTGCGACGCAGAGATCCTCCTCCTGGACGAGCCCCTCGGATCGCTCGACGCCCAGACCCGAAACCGCGTGCGCGGCGAGCTTCAGCGCATGCTCCGCGTGGTGGGCCGCATCGCCATCATGGTCACTCACGACTACCTCGATGCGCTCACCTTCGGTGACCGGATCTGCGTCATGGACCGAGGTCGGGTTCTCCAGATAGGAGAGCGACAGGAATTGCTGCGCCATCCCAAATCGCGCTTCGTGGCCGAGCTCACCGGAGTGAACTTCTACCAGGGAGCCATCAGCGCGCCGCGCAAGCAGGGCGTCGCAGAGGTCTGGGTCGGCGACGCCTGTCTCCACGTCGCCTCCGACAGCGACGAGCTGGGCGACGCGCTTCTCGCCTTCTTCCCCAGCGATGTCGCCATCAGCCGCCAGCGGCCGTCCGGCTCTCCGCGCAACGTCTTCGAGTCCCGCGTCCAGGAGGTCGTCCACATGGGCGACAAGGTCCGAGTGGCCCTGAACGGCGCGGTGCTCATGTGCGCCGAGATAACAGCCGGCTCCCTGGACAAGCTCTCCATCCGCGCCGGTGACACCGTCTACGCCTCCGTCAAGGCCACGGCGATCAAGACATATCGCTGATTCAGGAGTGAACTGAACATGCAGCTCAAGAAGCTACTGATCGTCACGATCGTTGGTATCGCGGTTGCGGTTGCTCTCCTATTCTCCTTCGGCGTCAGGACGAGCTACGCTCAACCGGCATTAATCGTGCATGCGGGAGCAGGCATCCGACCGCCTCTGGATGAGCTCGGGGAAGCCTTCAAGGAGAAGACCGGGATTCGGGTCGACTACAACTACAAAGGATCCGGCTGCCTGCTGGCCGACATCTGCTTCTCGAAGAAGGGCGATACCTACATACCCGGAGAGCTG
>DAOVEW010000101.1 GCA_030668755.1 Bacillota bacterium
ACCCAGGCCTTCGCCGGCCGAGGGGTTTGGACACGGGCCGTCGTCTGGCGCGGGTGTGTGGTCATTTGCGGCTCGGCCTCCGCTGCCGCAGCGCAGCCACGCTCACCGGGCCGCTGGGCCGCGGCCGGCAGGCTTAGGGAAAGTGCATCGACTGACCGGCCTGTCACGACCGGAGGATCTTGATGCAGGCATCCGGACACATCAACGCGCAGTCCCCGCAGGCGGTGCACTTCTCGGGGTGCCGGAGCACGGCCGGGTGAAAGCCTCTGGTGTTGATGTGGTCCGCGAAGCCCATGGCACCGTGGGGACAGACGTCCACACACAGGCCGCATCCTTTGCAGACCTCGTCTTCGATGATGATTGTAACGCGCGCCTTCAGCTTCGACACATGACTTGGTTCGCCCCCGCCGGAGACACTCCTGCGAGGTCAAGGGGCCTGCCAGGGGAGGCGTAGCACAAGGTGCATCGGCACGAGAGGCACATCCGACGCAGGAGCGTGCTCAGCGAACTGCTCGGCCACGGCAAAGAAGACCACGGTGAGCCGAAGGAGACGAGCGGCTTGGCGCACCTGTTTCCAGCCCGACCTGAGGTGCCGCGGTTCGGTTACAGGGCCCAGGTGGGGATTGGCCACGAGACCAGTGAGCCGAAGCGGTGACGAGGCCTCTATGGCGCGGGCTTGCTCCGCGAGACCTTCCGGTGAGTTAGAGGATGGGCGAAACGGATTGGCCACCATCCAGACATCGCACCCGCGCGCCGCAAGCTGGGGCGCATAGGTGCCCAGCAAGCGCGTCCCGACTGGGTCACCGCCGACATCGAGAACCACATGCATGTCCTGTCCGGTAATCGCGGCGGCGATCTCGGGGGGAAGCGCCGGGAGCTCGAACGAGGCGAGAGCTCCCTCCGGGGCGATCACGTGCACACCCTCCTTGGCGAGCTGATCTCGGTAGTCGCCAACTCGGAAGTAGGGAGTAACCACGTCGAGGTCTATAATACAGCTCGCCCGGCCCTGTCGCTGCGCGGCCAGCGCATAGTTGATCGCGACCTCGGTCTTCCCACACCCAAATGGTCCCGTGAAGGCCACGATGGGCCGGTCAGACAGCGGCGTCTGGCCGGCGCGCTCTTCGCTCATGTCTCCTCCGGGCGTGTGGCGAGGAAAGGGGCGAGATGGGTCGTGCCGAGACGGTCGATCCAGCTCAGCACCCGATTGTCTGCTATGACATCCGTGAGCGATGTCTGCTCGCACGCAAGGTGGACGGCGACGAGGAGCAGGACTGCTGCGAGACTTTCCAAGGGCCCGAGAGCTGTGGCGAGCGCGAGCCCCGCCGCCCCTCCGAGCACGTTGGATCCGATGTCTCCCATCATCGTTCGTCCGGCGAAGTCAGACGGCGCGGCGACGATGGCGGCCCCGAGCAGCGGTCCGAGCAGGCGCAGTGACTGCACGTCCAGTGCGATGGCCGCTGCGCAGAGTAGGCCGAAGCCCTTCAGAGCGCGGCCCGGCCGAAGGTCCAGCAAGTTGACGAAGTTCGCGCTCAGTGCGACGAGGAGGGCATCCAGAGCCACGAGGGCAGGTCGGCCTGGGTGCAGCAGGTATCCTGCGGCCAGGCCGGCTCCGAGGCCCCCGACGGCTTTGACCACTCCCGTCGTCAGTCTACCTCGCAGCAGGGCCAGGAGATGACCTCGGAGCCCGCGCGCACGATGGCCGCCGGCCACTAGGTCATCCACAAGGCCGACCGCCGCGAGGACCGCGATCACAACCGAGCCGGCCGCACGCACCGGTGGCTCTGCGGGAAGCGCCCACAGGCCTGGAATTCCCACGACCGCGAAGAGAAGGCCCGCTCCGCCTGGCAGACTTCTGCCGAGGTGGTTTGTCTTCCGCAGCCCCAACCAGACAGCCGTCACCCACAGGACAGGAAGCCACGCGAGCATGGCCGCACCTGCCGCGAGGGTGAGCGCCGAAGGGGCCCCCGGTATGAGTGCCCCACTCAGGACGATGAACGCCACTAGAGCCGAGAGCCAGATTAGGACGCGCGCCGTCGTGCTAGCCCGCGAGAGGGACGGCCAGCCCAGCCCATAGCCTGCCGAGAGCAGATAGGTAAGCACGTCTCTGAACTGCCGGCCCCGGTGCAGGAATCCCGACAGTGTCCGTCCCGTTCTGCGGTGCTCGATTGGCAGACATATCTCCTGGAGCGGGGTGCGCAAGTGGGCGGCCTCCACTGTCAGGGCAACCTCCACCGCGAACCGCGGCGCGAGGCCAACGTGTCTGACCAGCGCCGTCGGCAGGGCCCGCTGTCCGGACATCGGCGCAGCAACGCGAAGACCCGTCAGCAAGCGGATGCCCGCGCGCGCGAGCCCCACCGCGAGGCCGAAGCCGCCTCCGCCCAACACGGGCGCGCTCGCGAGGGCGGCGACTGCCATGCAGGGCTTGCGCTCGACAGCGTCGAGGAGCGGCCCCGCGCAGCGCGCTGAGTCGCCGAGGTCGGCGTCAATAAGCAGGATGTAATCCGCCGTCGCCGCGCCGACCCCGGCATCGAGGGCCGCACCCTTGCCGCGGTTCTCCGGCATCTCTATCACGCGGTCTGCGCCCGCGGCCCTGGCGACCTCTGCCGTCGCATCGTGCGAGCCGTCGTCCACGACGATGACCTCAGAGACGCCGGGTATTTCGCGGACGGCCCGGACGGTTCGCTCGATCGTGTCGGCAGCGCGGTACGCTGGGATGACGACAGACGCGGGCATGTGCTCAGCGGCCTGTGCAGGGCGGGACCTCCGGCAGGAACGAGTCCGCGCTGTCCTTCACGCCGAAGCTGCCGTCGGCCCCCGCAAGCGCGAGCACAATAGAGAGGCGTCCTGCCGGAGTATCGGCATTGTCCACAGTCGGGATTCCTGCGGCCTTGTAGATCGGGATACAGGACACGTCCGCATCCTGCCCCTCGCATCCCACAACGCGTATGTCGAGGCCGCTCAACTGCCGGATCATCGGCAAATCAATGCGTTCGGGAGCAGCGTCGCCGGGCGCGTCCATCCCGCCGACGAACAGCACAGCGTCCGGCTTGAGTGTGTAGTCGCTGTCCGCTCCGGAGCGCAGCAGGCCGCTGGTGTGGAGATCGCGAATGAGCTCGGGGCGGCCCTGCGCGAGATGCTCGGCAACCGACTGAGCGATGAGAGTGCGGAAGTGGACACCCGGTGGAGGGTAGAGGCTGAGGCGTTCGGCGACCTCGTCCCGGATCTCCTTGGGCAGCGTTATGAAGTCTCGAGTGATGATCGTCGTCGAGGTGACTGTGGCGCCCGCCTGCTTGAGGATGCCCCGGAGCCTGTCCGGAAGGGAATCGTTGCCGAAGCTGTGGTTGAGGACGACGGCCGCGCGCTTTCCGGCGAGCCGGCCCGTCACCAGCGCGGCCACCGTCTCCTTCGCAAGCATGTCATAGTTTCGGTTCTCCTCTCGGAGACGACGCAAATCTTCTACCTTTGCCTGCTCGACCTCTCGGAACTGATGCTTGAGGTCGGCCACCTGCCGCTTGAACTCATCAGGGCTTGGTGCAATGCCTATGCCAATGAGTATCCCAAGAAGCAGGGCAACGAATATGGCGACGAAGCTTCCGATGTGATAGCGATAGTCGATCGGCACGATCGCCTCCTCTGGCCGACCTCCGTCGTCACGGCAGCGAGCGGAAGAAGGCCGCGAGACGTAATACCCACAGATCAAGTGTGACACGAATGCTGGGCGCGAAATGCAAGAGGACCGCGACGCTGAGGCACGCGACCAGGCCGAGGTAGAGGAAGAGCCGCATGGACGGACCCGCGGGATAGAGCTGGCTGATGCCCTTCGCGTCGACGAGGATGGAGCCGACTCTCAAACGGACCAGGAACGTAGAGGACATCCCGCCCCGAGCCCTCTCGAGGAACTCCGCCAGGGAGAAGTGCGTGCCGACTGCGGCGATGAGCTCGGCCTGCTTTTCGTACGCGAGAAGCATGGCGACATCCTCGCTCGTGCCACGGGAAGACAGCACCGCTGCAGACATGCCCAGGTCCCTCAGGCGCTGAAACCCGGGTGCCTCGCCATTTGGGAACGCGTGGACAACCAGCTCGGCGCCGCAGCGGAGAGCGGTGTCGGAAACGCTGTCCATGTCGCCTATGATGATGTCTGGCTTGTATCCTTCCTGCAACAGGATGTCGGCACCGCCGTCGACACCGATGAGCGCCGGGTTCAGAGCTCGGATATAGGAGCCGATGGCGCGCAGGTCCTGCGCCGCGCCTGCCCCCCGGACCACGATGAGGCAGTGCCGCCCGGCGATTCTGGTGCGCAGCTCGGGGATCGCGGAAGGCTCGAAGAGCAGCGTCTGCTCCCGCGCCACATAGCTCATCGTGTTCTCGACGAAGCGATTCAGCTCCGCGGCTACGTTCCGCTTCGCCTCGCCCAGCTGCTGCGACAGCAAGGATTCGGTCACCACCTGTCCGCTGGCAAGCCGCTCGCCCCCTGAGTACACCGCACCATCTGCGATCTCGATCATGTTGCCTTCTCGCACCTGCTCCATCACTCGGTTGCCGACCTCGTCGATGAGGGGAATCCCGGCCTGCACCAGGATACCCGGACCCGGATGCGGGAACCGGCCCGACAGGGACCGCTGTGCATTGACGACGGCCGCGACTCGCTTCGCCGCGAGTTCGCTGGCGCAAGGCGCGTCCAGGTCAATGTGAGAGATGACGGCGATCTCGCCGGAATCGATGCGGTGGAGCAAGTTCTTTGTACGACGGTCTACTCGTGCTTTGCCGCGAATGCGCATGCTGTCTTCGCTGGTGTCAGCGGTAGCTGCCCCAGCCCAGCTTTCCCCGCAGCTTCGTGTAGAAGGTAGTCTCGCGAACCGACAGCAACCGCGCCGAGAAGGGGGCCTGCCGCACCTCGACGCGGTCCCCAGCCTGCAGGGTGAAACCCTCCTGACCATCGGCCGTCAGGTTAACCTCCTCGCCGCGGAGATCGGGAAGCGCGATCTCGATGACGCGCTCCGCCGGCACCACGAGGGTGCGCGCCGACAGCGTGTGGGCACAGATCGGAGTGAGGATGATGACCCGCACCCCGGGGTCCACGACCGGCCCGCCGGCAGACAGGGAGTAGCCGGTTGAGCCTGTCGGCGTGGACACGATCATCCCGTCGGCGGGGAAATCCGAGATCGGCTCGCCGGATATGTTGGTCTTGAGCCGAAAGAGACGGGAGAATGCCCCCTTGCCGACCACCACGTCGTTGAGCGCGAGATACGAAGCCACCTCGTCCTCGCCGCGTACCACCCGCGCTTCGAGCATCATTCTCTCTTGCACGCGGAGCCTGCCCTCCATCGCACCGGCAAGGTGCTCGATCATCGCGGACCCCGAGGGGATGGCCGCCAGGAAGCCGAAGCCGCCGAGGTTGATGCCGAGGATCGGCTTGCCGCGGGGAGCGGCAAAGCGAGCCGTTGCGAGGAAGGTGCCATCTCCCCCCATGGACAGGAGCAGGTCGGCCCTTTCGGCTATCTCTTCGATGCCGGCGCTGAGCTCGGGGAGCGACAGCCTCGCCGATTGGTCGGCCGGCAGCAAAGCTCGGATCTGCCGCCCCTTCAGCCACGCGACGACCTCCTTCACGGCCGCCGATATACGCCGCTTGTGCATGGCCGCGATGATGCCCACGCAGCGGACGGACTTGGGGTCGAAGGCCCCGCGACTGGCCGT
>DAOVEW010000359.1 GCA_030668755.1 Bacillota bacterium
GAGAGGTACTGCTCGATCAGCTTCTGGATCTTGGCCTTGTCGGCCAGGTGCTCGTGGAACGGGACCTGCTGCCAGACCACGGCATCGGTGAGCCTGCCCTTCGGGTCGCGGACCTCATTGACCCGCAGTGGGTCCGCATGCTCCTCCCGCGCCGCCGGCGCAGCGCACACAAGGGTGACTTCGGGCGGGTCCTGGTCATCGCCGGCTCCGCCGGCATGACCGGCGCCGCATGCCTCTGCGCCAACGCCGCACTCCGAGTCGGCGCCGGCCTCGTCACCGTCGGCTGCCCGGCCGGCGTCAACGATATCCTCGAGGTCAAGCTCACCGAGGCGATGACCTTCCCGCTTCCCGAGACCTATAACCGCGCCCTGGATACCCGGGCCCTCGCGCTCATCCTGGAGCTCTCTGCCGACGCAGATGTCCTCGCTATCGGCCCCGGGCTCTCGCGCGAGCCCGAGTCGGCCGTTCTTGTTCGTCGCCTTGCTGCCCGGGTCGACAAGCCGATGGTGCTCGACGCCGACGGCCTCAACGCGCTCGCCGACGCAGCCCTCATCCTCGAGGGAGAGCACGCCCCCGCCGTTCTCACACCCCACCCCGGCGAAATGGGCCGCCTGATGGAGACATCCACCGAGAAGGTCCAGGCTCGCCGCGCACACTTCGCCAAAGCCGCCGCGAAGCGCTTCAGCTCCGTCGTCCTCCTCAAAGGCGCGTGCTCCCTGGTCGCCGAGCCCGACCGGCTGCTCACCATCAGCCCCACCGGCAATCCCGGCATGGCGAGCGGCGGAACCGGCGACGTCCTCACCGGGATGATCGCCGGCCTCATCGCCCAAGGTCTTCTTCCCTTCGAGGCCGCCGCCGCAGGGACGTACCTCCACGGCCTTGCCGGCGACCTCGCCGTACGACGCGTGGCCCAAGCCAGTCTCCTCGCGGGCGATGTCCTCGACTCCGTCCCGGCCGCGATCGCCCAGGTGAGCGGCATCCACAACCAGCAGCCATGACCAGCCTTACCTCTCTCCACCAGCTAGCTCGTCGGGGCCTGGTAGGGACGTGCCGCCTGCGGAGGGCGGCCCCATGATGCCCCCGGCCTCCACTGACATCGCACAAGCCGTGACAGCGGCCGTTCTCCTCATCGGGGTGCTCGCCCTATATCTGGTGCGCTTCGCGCGGTCTTGGTGGTGGGCGGGCGTCGCGCTCACCGTGTGTGTGCTCGACCAGGCGGCGAAGGCCTTTGTCTATCCCGGCATCGAGCACGAGCGCATCTCCCTGCTCGGCGGCTTGCTGCGCCTGACCTACGCCAGGAATTACGACCAAGGCTTCGGCGGCGGCTTCCCTCACCTCCTGATTACCACCGCGGTGTGCGTGGCGGCCCTCTACGTGCTCTACGAGCGACTCCTGAAGACGCGGTACCGCATGTCGCGGCTCGCCGAGCTGGGCGTCGCCCTTATGATCGGCGGCTACCTCGGCATCCTCCTCGACCGCGTCAGGCTCGGATTCGTCGTGGACTTCCTCGAACTCGGAAGGGCCAGTGCCTTCGTCTACAACATCGGCGACCTCACCGTCTTCCTGGCGTTGGCGCTGCTGCTGGGCCGCGGCGTGCAGTTACTCAATGAGCGGTGGAACCGACGCGCTCGCCATAGGGACAGCGTGCCGGGATGGCCGAAGAACTAGACCGGCTCGGGCGCCGCGTTGCGCGGCGCTTCATCGCGCGCGGGGCGCGACCCAGTGCATGCGAGATCGCCCGCAACATGGGCGTGCAGATCGTGGAGCGCGAAGAGCCGCCGCCCGCGCAGCGCGGGCTCCGCAGCGAGTATCGCCCCGACCCACCGCTCATCGTACTCTACCGCGGCCCCATCGAGCGGCTCGCCGCTCGCGTCCATATTGACCAACGCTTCGACATGATGAACTGCGACCTCCCTGAGGTGCACATCGCACACGAGCTGTTCCACCACATCGAAGCCGGCGGCCGCTTCGGCGCGCTGGACATCGAGCAGGTCGAACGGGCCGCCCACGCCTTCGCGCAGGAGCTGCTCGGGCTTACCTTCCACCCCGCAGAACTCTCCCACATCACCTGAGCCACAGGTTTGCAGCCTGTGCAGGCGCCGTCGGCGCCTCCTACAGCGCGTACACCCTTGCCCGCCACCTCCCCCCTCCCCGTTGGGCAGGAGCGTGTCTCCTGCCCCTGTAGGGCGGCCATGCGCAGCATCGCCGCCGGCCATTCGCCCCTCCTGCAGCGCGAGCACACCCTTGCCCGCCGTCTCCGGTGGGACAGGTTCCCAACCTGTCCGAGCCCCCTTCCTCCGCCGCATCTTCCGCTGGTCCTTCTATTCACAAGGCACCACCGAGCGCGCGGCCCTCCCTTGCCGACCACCCCTCTTGTCATCCTGAGCGAAGTCCGCCCGCGGCGGACGAAGACGAAGGATCTCGTGAGCTCAAGCGAACGCTTCCGCATTCTTCCCGCGGGCTGCGCCCAATTGCGGCCGCCTTTCTGGTATGATAAATGGGCAACATCCCCGCTGAGAATCCCGCCGAGCAGTTCCTACTCCTACCTCAGGGAGATGTACAATGGGACTCTTCGAGGACCTCGAAGAACTCAAACGGCGCATGAGTCAATTCCGTCGGGTCGCACTGCACGTCCACTCTCCCGCCAGCTACGATTGGCCTCAGAGGTCAGACGACCACGCCAACGACCCTGAGCAGCTCCGCAGTGACCCCACGCCTTATCTGCATAGCCTGCAACAGCGATATGATCTGGTTGCCATTACAGATCACATGCAGGCCGGGTTCGCTTGCGAGAAGTGCCGCGATCTTGAAGGCTGCGCAGTCCTCCCAGGCATGGAGCT
>DAOVEW010000355.1 GCA_030668755.1 Bacillota bacterium
GGTACGAGGTTAGGATCGCGCTCGACGGTGGAGTGGAGGCGAGCAACATCGCAGAGTTGGCAGGGCTCGGCGTGGACGACTTCATCGCCGGAGGCGCGATCTTCTACGAGCGTCCTGACACCGGGAGAGCGCAGGTGGCGGCGGCGCGGGTGCGGGAGTTGTGCGAGGCGGTACTATGACGGAGAGGCAGCTCGCTCGCCTGCTGCGGGACGTGCGGGGCGGTCGGGTTTCGGTGGGCGAGGCAGTCGAGCGGCTGCGGGCGCTGCCCTTCGAGGATCTGGGCTTCGCCAAAGTTGACACGCATCGGGAGCTTCGGAAAGGCTTTCCCGAGGTTATCTACTGCCCCGGGAAGACAGTGGAGCAGGTGCTGGCGATCGGGCAACGAGTGGCGGAGCGGCATCGGGTTGCACTGGCGACGCGGTGCTGCCCCGAGGTGTATGAGGCCGCGAAGGAGGAGTTCCCGAACGTCACCTACGACGAGGTGGCGCGGGTGATGGTGATTGGGAAGCCGCCGCGGGCTTCCGGTCGGGCGAAGCCGGTGGCCGTCGTGACGGCAGGAACGGCGGATGTTCCGGTGGCCGAGGAGGCGGCAGTTACCGCAGAGACCATGGGGTGCCGCGTCGAGCGCATCTTCGATGTAGGGGTGGCGGGGCTTCACCGCTTGCTGTGGCATCGCGAGAAGCTCGAGAAGGCGCGCGCCATCATCGTCGTCGCCGGGATGGAAGGAGCCCTGGCGAGCGTGGTGGGGGGGCTGGTCTCGGCGCCGGTGATCGCGGTGCCCACTTCGGTCGGGTACGGTGCGAGCTTCGAGGGGCTGTCCGCGCTGTTGACCATGCTCAACTCCTGCGCGGCCGGAGTGGCGGTGGTGAACATAGACAATGGTTTCGGGGCCGGGTACTTTGCGGCCGTGGTGACGCGGAGGGAACGGAGATAGTGCTGGCATACCTCGACTGCTTCTCAGGCATCAGCGGAGACATGCTGCTGGGCGCCTTGATTGACGCGGGACTGGCGCTCGACGATCTGCGCGCTGACCTGGCGAAGCTCCCCGTGTCCGGCTATGAGCTGAAGGCCGAGCGGGTCTCCAAGAGGTCAATATCGGGAACTCGCGTGGTGGTGGAGACGGAGCAGTCGCATGCGCAGCGCGGGCTGAGCGACATCGTGGAGATAATAGACAAGGCCGACCTGCCGGCTCCGGTAAAGGAGCTGGCGCGGCGCGCCTTCACGCGCTTGGCAGAGGCGGAGGCGCACGTGCACGGTGAGTCGGTGGAGCAGATTCACTTCCACGAAGTGGGTGCGGTGGACGCGATAGTGGACATCGTCGGAGGATTCTGCGGCCTGCACCGGCTCGGAGTGGACGAGGTCCACGCGTCGCCGCTTCCGCTCGGCGGCGGCTGGGTGGAGGCGGCGCACGGGCGGCTGCCGGTGCCGGCGCCCGCGACTGTGGAACTGCTCAAGGGCGTGCCCACCTACGGCGGCCCGGTGGAGGCCGAGCTGGTGACCCCGACGGGTGCAGCCTTGGTGACAACGGTCTCTCGACGCTTCGGGCCGATGCCGCCGATGCAGATACGAGAGGTCGGCTGGGGAGCGGGAAGCCGCGACCTGCCACACCCGAATCTGCTGCGCCTCTTCCTGGGCGAATCGGCCGAACAGCCCGGCGAGCAGCGTCTCGTACTGATCGAGACCAACCTGGACAACATGAACCCCGAGCTGTTTGGCCACCTCATGGACCGTCTCTTCGAGGCCGGCGCTCTCGATGTCTTCTACACGCCGATCGTGATGAAGAAGTCGCGGCCGGCAACGCTCGTCTCGGTGCTCGCGGGGCCGGCGCTCGCCGACGAAGTGGGCCAGATCCTGTTTCGCGAGACCACGACGCTCGGGGTTCGCTTCCGTGAAGTCACCCGGCGCTGCCTCGATCGAGAGTGGCGGAAGGTCGAGACTGCGTACGGAGCCATCCGAGTGAAGGTCGGGCGTCTGGGGCCCGAGCAAGTGACCACGGCGCCGGAGTACGAAGACTGCGCCCGAGCGGCCCGAGAGCATGCCGTTCCCGTGAAGGAGGTCTACGAGGCGGCGCGCCTTGCCTTCAAGCAAGCTCCCGGAGAACTTCCGCTGGCAGAGCCGCCCGATTCCGAGCCGTCACAGTAATGACCCGCACATCGCGGCGGCCCTTGAGCCCGTCGGCGAACGCGTGCTTGCGCTGCATCACCGTGGCCACCACGTGTGGCACCTCAGCGAAGGCGCGAGCCACGGCACGTCGGAACCGGGCAGAGAACAGCTCCATCTTGCCGATCTCGTCCACGACTAGCACCAGCTCCTCGCTCTGAGCGGCCTCGGCAAGGGCGGCTTCGACCTCCGCCGCGCCGACGGCCTCGAAGCCGGCGACATCTACTCCGTAGCGCCCGACCCAGCACCTGCTTTGGAGCCCCACGCGTGCCAGAGTTCCCGTCGCACCGCCCACTGTCTCTATGCGGAAGGCGACTCGTGTTCCGCCCTCCCTAACCTCTTCCGTCCAGAACCCGCGCACGCTCGCGGCAGGGCGCGATGCGCGCAGGTGCTCGACGAAGGCGCGGACGACCGTGGTCTTCCCACAGCCCGGCGCGCCTGTCAGCAGAACATGCCTTGCCATGCAGCCTGCCCCTGTCTGTGACGCTTGCTTGACACCACACAATGTGCCTTGTACCATTAGCCGGGCGGGAGGTCCTGCATGAAGACGCGGGTGGCGCTTGTTATTGGGCTCCTGGTGGTCGTCGCAGCTCTGTTCCTGATCATCGGACTTCCCCGAACCAAACCGCTGGGCGCGCCCGCTCCACCCGAACCGACCCCGGCGCCGGTCCCAGCGGCCGAG